>CAYNWR010000047.1:0-11555 GCA_964400915.1 uncultured Burkholderiaceae bacterium | reverse complement strand
CGCTTCGAGGGTGTGCCGCGCAGCCACCTGGCAATGCACTAGATGGTGGTCAACCAGATCATGCAGAGCACCGGCCTGGAGCAGGCGCAACAACTGGCCACGCTCTTCGATGGCATCACGCGCCACAACCCCGAGGGCCTGTGGTTTCGCCGCTATGCGCAGGCCGAGGGTTTCAAGGCCGCCGTCGAATGGCGCGACAGGGGGCGGCCGATCCCCGAGGGCGATGAGGCGCGGGCGGCCATTGCCGAGTTGGAGCGGCGCGCCCCGCCCGCCGGCTGAGCCTCAGCCTGTCATCGCCTCCAGATCGCGCATCGCCGCCACGGTGTGCACACAGGCCTGAGCGGCCTCGGCGCCCTTCTTGACCATGTGGGCCATGAAGAAGCCGTGGTGGTCCGCGTGATCGTGAAAGTGATGCGGCGTGAGCACCACCGACATCACGGGCACATGGGTGTCCAGCTGCACACGCATCAAGCCGTCGATGACGGCGCTGGCCACAAAATCGTGCCGGTACACACCGCCATCGACCACGAAGCCACAGCCGACGATGGCCTCGTAGCGGCGCGTCTGCGCCAGACGCTTGGCGTGCAGCGGGATCTCGAAGGCACCGGGCACCTGGAAATCCTCGATGCGATCGGCCGGCACCCCCTGGCGAACCATCTCGTCGCGAAAGGATTGCACGGCCTGGCCCACGATGTCGGCGTGCCAGGCGGCGTGCACGATCGCCACGCGCGGAGGTCGCTCGCGTGGGGTGCGGCGCAGACGCGATGCGTCTGGCGTGGCGGGGGCAGGAAAGGTTGACTGAATCTGATTCATGGTGTCCTTGAACAAGTTTGAACAACAGAATCAGGGCGCGCGAAACACCAGCGCCCACCAGCAGACCGCAACGCCGCAACGAAGCGGGCGCGCCAGGGGCACCGATCCAACGCGTTTCTCTTTCATCCGGACTGTGCCCGTCGGCCCTGGAATGAAGGCTTGCGCCTGGCACCAGGTCTGCTGACCCGCCGACCTTGAAGATGAAACTGCCCATGGCAGCGACACCCCTCCGGTCTGCGGCGCTCGCGGGCTTGCAAACGGTTTCCCGTCCGCCTACCGCCGGTGGGGAATTGCACCCCGCCCTGAGAACGCTGCGCCTGCCATCCCGGTTGGGTTAACAGACCTGTGAATTCTAGAAAGCCCGGCGCTAAGGGACATCCCGGGTTGTCGCCGAGGCGCCATCGAAGATCATTGAGCACAAGGGCCGGATGTCGGCCCGCGTTTTTTTCATGGTTTCGATTCACCTCAGCGGTATCCACCAACGTTGGGGCGACGCCCGCGCGCTGGGGCGCGCGATGGTCGCCCAGACCCGCGTGGGCCTGAAGGACGAGCCGCTGTCCAAACTCGACGCTCGGCTGCGCCACGTCGGCGTCGACTTCGCGACGCAGGCCTCCGATCATCAACCCTTCTGGCTCGAACTGGCGGCATGACCGCAGAACAGCAGATCGACATCGACCGTGTGCGGGCGCTGTGGGCCACCGCGCCCACATCGAGCGTCATCGGCATGCTTGCAGCCGTGATGTGCTTCATCGTGTTCTATGCCCAGGAGGGCGGCGTAACGATGCTGCTGGTCGTGGCATTCGTCGGCGCCAATCAGGCGGCACGGGTGGTGCTGGCGCGTCGCTACGCACGCGAGCCCGACGATCCTGCGCGCACCGCCATCTGGGCTCAGCGCTACACCTGGACCATGATCGCCGGCGGCTTGATCTGGGGCTCGCTCTCGGTCTATCTGTTTCGCTCCGACGACACGGCGCGGCAGATTTACCTGATCGTCGCGGCCTACGGGATATCGTCCGGCGCCACGGCACCCAACGCCTACCACCCGCCTGCGATGTTGTGGTTCATCGCCACCACCCTGCTGCCCCTGACCGTGCGGGTCTTCCTCGAAGGCGGGCTGGTCTATGGCTTGCTGACCTTCGCCCTGCTGATGCAGGTCGTGTTCATGGTCCTGTTCGGCTTGGGCATGAACCGGCTGCTGATGGGTTCGATCCGCACTCGCTACGAGAACACGCGTCTCGTGCAAGAACTTGCCGAGAAGAGCGAGGCGCTCGCACGCGAGAGCCGCGCCAAGACGCAGTTTTTCGCCGCGGCCAGTCACGACCTACGCCAGCCCTTGCATGCACTCGGCTACTACACGTCGCTGCTGACGCCCAGCGACCAGGACGCCCCCAAGGTCCGGCGCATAGAGGAATGTGTCGAATCGCTCGATGCGCTGCTCGAGGGCACCCTCAACATCGCGCGCCTGGATGCCGGGCAGGTGCAGCCGCAAATCGGCCCAGTGAACATCGGGGCCTTGATCACGCGTATGGCGGCGCTCTACGACGCCGCGGCGACATCGCGCGGCCTGCGCCTGCGGATGCATGCGCCCGCGCTCTGGGCGATCAGCGATCCCAACCTGCTCGAACGCATCCTCTCGAACCTGCTCGTCAACGCCCTGCGCTACACCCACAGCGGTGGCGTTCTGCTGGCTGTCCGCCCTGCCGGCCAGGGCCTGCGCCTGCAGGTCGTCGACACAGGCGTGGGCATCGCGCCCGCAGACCAGGCCCGCATCTTCGACGAATACGTGCAGTTGCAGAACGCGCACCGCGACAGTACACGCGGCGTGGGCCTTGGGCTTGCCACCGTGCGGCGCCTGTGCACGTTGCTGGATCACCCGATCCGCGTGCGCTCGCGGCCAGGGCGAGGATCAGTCTTCGAACTGCGCCTGCCGGCGACGAAAGCCCAGGCGCTCGCAATCCCCGAACCCAGCCCTTCCGGCGCCCGCCTGCAAGGGCGTGTTCTCGTGGTCGAAGACCATGACCTGTCGCGCGAATCCCTGAGCGCCACCCTGGTCGCCTGGGGCCTGCAATGCGACAGCGTGGCCGACGGGCCGGCGGCGCTCAAACGCGCAGCCGAAGGTCACTATGATGCCGTGCTGGCCGACTGGCGGCTCGCGGGACCCTTGAATGGCAGCGAGGTGCTGGCGGCCGTGCGCCGTCAGCAGCCGAACCTGGCGCTGTTGGCCCTGATCACCGGCGAATCCGGTGCGTCGCTGGGCGAGATCGCGGACGGCATCGAGGTCCTGCGTAAGCCGTTTCGCGCCATCCGACTGCGGGCGCTGCTGACGGCACGCCTGGGTCACGCGACACACCCGCCACAACCCCGAGTACCATGAGCATGTTCACCCAAGACAACCCCGCACTGGCCGTTCCAGGCTACCCTGGAGCGGCCGATTCCGACCCCGTGCGACTCGGCTGGATGCAGGGATCGCCCCCAGCACCCGATCGGGTCATCCGCTTTGCCGACAACAGCAACCGCACGTTCCCGCAATTGCGCTGGGCCTTCAGCCACACACGCGAGCTGGTGCCCACGCGTGGGATTGCACGGCATACCGGTGGCACACCGGTTCCCACCTGGACATTGCCGCGTGCGCCGCGCGAGGCCGAGATCGACGCCCTGGCCTTCACGCCCACCGGCGCCGCACGCACCATCACCTGGGCCGATTCGCTGCAGGCCAACTACACCGATGGCATCGTGGTGCTGCACCAGGGGCGCATCGTCTACGAACGCTTCGCGGGTGCACTGTCCGAGCAAGGCCAGCACATCGCGATGTCGGTCACCAAAAGCTTCACCGGCCTGCTGGCCGCCTGGCTTGCACACGAGGGTGTGTTCGACCCCGCGCGCCCGGTTGCGCATCACGTGCCCGACATGGGGGGCTGTGCTTTCGGTGATGCCACGGTGCGCCAGGTGATGGACATGACCACGGCCTTGAAATACAGCGAGAACTACGCCGACCCCAACGCCGAGATCTTCGACTACGTGCGCGCGGGCCATGTGATTTCGCGGCCGGCCACCTACCAGGGCCCCGAGGGGTTTCAGGCCTACCTGCTCACCCTGGTCAAAGAGGGCACCCACGGCCAGGGCTTCATGTACAAGACCGTCAACAGCGATGCGCTGGCCTGGGTCATGCATCGCACCAGCGGATCGGACATGGCGTCATTGCTGCAAGAGCGCATCTGGAGTCGACTGGGCATGGAACAGGACGCCTCGATCAGCGTGGACGCCATCGGCACACCGTTTGCAGGCGGGGGCCTGTCCACCGGGCTGCGCGACCTGGCGCGGTTTGGCGAGATGCTGCGTTGCGAGGGCAGCGCCAACGGGCGCCAGATCGTTCCCGCCGCTGTGGTGGCCGATACCGCAGCCGGTGCAAGCCCCGAGGATTTCAAGCTGGCGGGCTACGCGGGCCTCCCCGGCTGGAGTTACCGCAACATGTGGTGGGTGACCCACAACCCACACGGCGCCTACATGGCGCGGGGTGTGCATGGGCAATCGATCTATGTGGACCCGAAGGCCGAGATGACCATCGCCCGCTACGGTTCGCACCCGCTGGCCTCCAATGTTCACAACGACGCCGTCAGCCTGCCCGCCTTTCATGCGCTGGCCACACACCTGATAAAAAATAAATAGCAAACAATGGCCGTTTGATGCTCGCTCCAGGCCATTTTGTTGTGAATTTGTAGGCAAGCGCGCCCTTGCGCCTGCGCTTTGCCGGGGCGGGCCCTACCCGAGGTAGCGCTCGATCTCCACCTCATCGATTTGCTCGGGCAGAAGAAAGCGCTCGGCGTAGCGCCGATAGACACCGGACGTCAGGAACAAGTCAAACAGGTCCGCATCGATGTGCTGGTTTCGCTTGAAACTGGCCAATATGTCGATCGACTCCGACAAGGTCTTTGCCTTCTTGTACGGGCGATCCGATGCGGTCAAGGCCTCGAAGATATCGGCAATGGCCATGATGCGCGAGGGCACCGACAGCGCTTGGCCCTGAAGCTTGCGCGGGTACCCGGTGCCAATCAGGGTTTCATGGTGCGTCCCCGCGTATTCCGGCACACGTCTCAAGTGCTTGGGAAACGGCATTTGCTCCAGCATCACAATCGTCTGGATGATGTGCTCGTTGATCTTGAAACGCTCTTCCTGATTGAGCGTTCCACGCGCGATGCTCAGGTTGTAGACCTCGCCGTGGTTGTACAGGTGCTCCGGTACCGCGACCGCAAAGCCATGTTTTGCATCCAGGGCCTTGGATGTCCCACGCGGCACGATGTGACCGGGCTTGTCTGCAAGCAAGGTCTCCAGCACGGGCAGTTCCCCTGCAGGGCCTTGCGCCATGCGACGCACTTCTTCCGACGACAAGCCCAGGCGGTCGTCAAAGTGGCGCCACCAGGTTCTCTGGGCAATGGCCTGGATGCGAGCGATGTTTTGCGGCGCCAGAAACTCGCCCCCCACGTTGCACTCAGCGAGGAACGCAAAATCCTCGTGCAGTTGACGCTTCTGTTCGGCGAAGGCTTCCCATGTGCTGGGGGCATCGGCACCCGCAGCGATCGCCCGCAAGGCGGCGATCTCGGCATCACGCAGCAGCACCTCGAACCGGGTTCGAACCTCGTGAATGCGGTTGTAGATGGTTTCGAGCTTGGTCGCCTTGTCGACTACGTATTCCGGCGTGGTTACCTTGCCGCAATCGTGAAGCCAGGCGCCAATGCGAAATTCGCGCCATTCGTCCTCCGTGGAAAAGCGGAAGTCGGCCAGGGCCCCTTGCGTCTGCTGTGTCGCGGCCTCGGCCAACATCGTCGCCAACTCGGGCACACGCTCACAATGCCCGCCGGTGTAGGCGCTCTTGGCATCGATCGAACCGGCAATGATTCGAATCAACGAGTCCATCAGCTCTTCCTGGGCATCCAGCAGGTTCTGATTCTCGATGGCCACGGCCGACTGTGCCGCCAGCGCCTCGATGAAGCCAACGGTTTCGGGATCAAAGGCGATGACCTCACCAGTGTCGACATCGAGGCAATTGATCAGCTGCAAGATGCCGATCACTTCGCCCTCCCGCGGATACAGCGGCACGGTGAGCATCGACACCGCCCGGATGCCCGATTCCTCACTGAATTTGCGCGTGCCCGACAGGTCGAATCGGGTCTCCTGGTAGACGTCATCGATCACGACACTTTGTGCCGTCAGGGCGACATGGGTGGAGACATATTGATGGATGGGCGCCCCGCTCTCGGCGTCATACAGCGCAATCTCATGGGCCGGAAGCGGGTCGTCGCTGGTTCGCAGCGCAAAGCGAAGGGTGTTGCGCTCCGTTCGAATGAAAAGGGTCGCCGCCTGGGCGTGGGCGATGTCGCGCGCGCCAAACAGGACATGGCGCAGCAAGGCTTGCCGATCGTGCTCGCGGCCCAGCCGAATCCCGGTATCCACGATCTGCGCCAGTTTGCGCTTGGCCAACTCGAGTGCCTGCATGTGCTCCTGCAACGAAGCATGCATCACCAGTTGCGCCGAGCCCAAGGTGTTGACCTCGGAAAGAAACGAATGCACGGGCTCGCTCGGTCGCGAGAAATCCAGCAGCCGTATGCGCTCGGAGTTGCGTGCGAGGGAGCGCAGCGCGATGGCCACCCGGCGCGTTGACAGGTACGCCAAGGGCACAAGGATCAGCAACAAGGCAAGCGCCGCCCACAGCACGTCCCGGCGCGCCCTTGTCACGGCGGCCGTGAAGTCGCTTTCGGGCGCCACGGTGACCACGTGGTAGTTCCGGCCGCTCCCCAACGCCACCGCTTTCTGGGTCAACACGTGATCGACCCCATCGATCATCACCTGGCTGTTGCCACTTTGCGCTGTGTCTGCCAAAGCCTTCGCAATCGATGTGAACAGCGCCTGGTCGACCTCGTCGATGGGCTTGAGCAGCCAGCTGAGGTCGTTTCCAGAGGATGCAACACCTCGTCGGCTGAGGGCCAACAAGCGGCGCCGGTCGTCCAGAACCACCACGCCACCGTGTTCACTCAGTTCCAGTTCATCCAGAAAGCGCGCGAAGGCCTTGAGCGTGATGTCGACACCAACAACACCTTGACCGCCCAACACCGGGGAAGCAATCGACACGCCCAATTCACCGGTGGACTGATACCGATAAGGTTCTGTCTGGTATATCCCATTGGCGGCGACGGCTTCCCGGAACCACGATCGAGTGGTCGGGTCCAGTTGCGCCGCGCCCGCGCGCTCTCCCAACACGGATCCAGCCGCCGAAAAAAATTGCCAGCGCTCAACGTGCTCCGGGCGCACATCGATTCGGCCGATGCGCCGAATGGCCAGATCGGTGTCGGGAGCCGATCCCAGCGCCTGTGCCACCGCGCCCTGTCCCCGCACCGCCACCGCCTGGACAAACTCACCCGTCGGCTTTGCAAAATAGACCGAATAGAGTTCGTTGCTGGCGCGCAGCGTCGCCACCAGGGCGGATTCCAGGGGTGCTGCCGCGAGGCTGCCATGGCCGTAGAGCACATCCGGGCGCGATGCCGCAATCACCTGGACCAAACGGCCGTGATCTCGCAACAGATGCTCAAGATTGGTCGCGATCTGGCCGGCAAGGGCTTCCAGCTTTTCGTGGGCATGGTCCTGGGCCAGCGTCTTGAAGCTGCCCAAGGCGGCCAGCAGGAATCCGCCGGTCAACAAGAGCACCAGCACAACCGTCGCGGCAACGATCCAGGCCTGGAACCGGATGGACCAACCCGGCAAGGACCCAGCCGGTGACGGCACCGGCTGGGTCATGGATGGCGTTTCGATTGCAGACATGCCTTCACCACACCAACGGATGTCCGAGATACCCCCTGAACATGCAGGGCAGTTTGTGCTGCCGCTTCAAACCGGCAAGTGCTATCCCAAGCCCAGGCATTGTTGATTGGCATGAGGCAGTCTATCGGCAAAGGCACGGGCAGGCGAGGCCTTTGCGACAGACTTGACCCGCCGCAAGACCGCCCCATCGATGCGGACGATCCATCGCCTGGCTTTGGCGCCCGCAGTTGCGTCTGACAAGATCGCATAATTTCCCGATCGACACAATCCCAATCGCTCGCCAGGCTCCACCAAGCCAAGGACGCAGAATGAACAAGCCATGAATGAATTGACCAAGCCCGCCGCTTCATCACCCCCCCTGCCGAGGTTTGCTGTTGCCGATCTGCTCGCGTTTGCGCGTGCCCTTCTCACACGTGCAGGCATGCCCGAGGCCATGGCAATCGATGTGGCACAGGTCCTGATCGAAGGCGATCTGCTGGGCCACAGCACCCACGGCCTGGCCTTGCTTGGGCCCTACCTGGGTGAGGTCGAATCGGGGGCCATGTGTGTGCAGGGCGAACCCGCCGTGATCAACGACCAGGCCGCCGCCCTCACCTGGGACGGGCGGCGCCTGCCCGGCCCCTGGCTGGTGCTGCGGGCCATGGATGCGGCCACCGAACGTGCACGGCGCCTGGGCACGGGCACCGTGGTCATCCGGCGCAGCCATCACATCGCCTGCCTGGCAGCGTTTCACGAGCGGGCGGCGCGCGACGGTCTGGTGATGCTGCTGCTGAGCTCCGACGCCAACTCGGCCAGCGTCGCGCCCTTCGGTGGGCTCGATCCGGTGTTCACGCCCAACCCGATCTCGGTGGGCTTTCCCACACCGGCCGACCCCGTCATCGTCGACGTGTCCGCCTCCACCACCACCAATGGGCTCACCAACCGCCTGCACAAGGCCGGTGGCAAGCTGCCTGCGCCCTGGCTCATCGACGGCCACGGCCAACCCAGCAACGACCCAGCGGTGTTGTTCGACGAACCCAAGGGCACCATCCTGCCGTTGGGGGGCATCGATTCAGGTCACAAGGGTTATGGCCTTGCCTTGACGGTGGAGGCCCTGACGGGCGGACTGGCCGGATTCGGTCGCGCTGATGCCAAACAGGGCTGGGGCGCCACGGTCTTTCTGCAGATCCTGGACCCGCAGGCTTTTGGCGGGCTGGACGCCTTCACCCGCCAGACCGGCAAGGTGGCGGACCTGTGCCACCAATCGCGGCCCGCACGCGCGGGCGAAACCGTGCGCCTGCCGGGCGAGCGGGGCCTGGCGCTCAAGCGCGAACAGGCGGCGCAAGGCGTGCGCCTGCACGAATCCATCATGCCCTTGCTGGCGCCCTGGGCACACAAGCTGGGCGTGGCCACGCCACGGGCGTTGACGTGACAAAGCCCCCTGCATGCGTTGCTCAAAGAGCCCCATGTGCAAGCCGTCCATCCATGCAAGGCTGAAGCAGTGCCTCAACCTTGCGGCGTCGGTCGTCAGGCGAACGTGATGCCCTGTTTGCGCAGCGGCAACTGGCGGATCGGCTTGCCCGTGGCCGCTGCGATGGCGTTGACGACGGCCGGCCCGACCACACAGATCGTGGGCTCGCCCACTCCGCCCCAGAAATCGTAGGTGGGCACGATCACCGTCTCGACCTTGGGCATGTGGGCGATGCGCATCAGTGGGTAGGTGTCGAAGTTCAGCTCCTTCATGCGGCCGGCCTCGACGCTCATCTCGCCCAGGAAGGTGGCCGAGAGCCCATAGACGACCGACCCCTCCACCTGCGCCGCGATCTGATCCGGGTTCACGGCGTGGCCGCAATTGAGCGCAAACACCAGGCGGTGCACCTTGACCTTGCCGTCCGCTGAAACGGACACCTCGGCCACAGCCGCCGAATAGCTGGCATATCCCATGAACTGCGCGATGCCGCGATGCACGCCGGCCGGCAACGGGCTCCCCCAGCCGGCCTTTTCGGCAGCGGCGTTGAGCACGCCCAGGTGCTTGGGGTGCTGCGACATCAGGCTGCGGCGAAACGCCAGCGGATCGCGCCCCGCCGCCTTGGCCACCTCGTCCATGAAGCATTCCATGTAGAAGCCGTTCTGGTTGGTGTTGACACCGCGCCAGGGCCCCACGGGGACGTGGGTGTTGCGCATCGCGTACTCGATGAGCAGGTTGGGCACGGTGTAGCCCATCTGCGCGTCGCCCGCCAGGGTGCGCCACCACCCCTGCACCTGGCGCTCGTCCTTGCCGTCGCGGATGTTGGCGGGCGCCAGCCAGGCATTGATGGACTGACCGGAGAGCCGTATGTCCAGGCCTGTCAGCTGGCCCTGGGCATCGATGCCGGCCGACAGACGGCATTGCGAGATGGGCCGGTAGAAGTCGTGCGCCTGGTCTTCTTCGCGGCTCCACATGAGCTTGAGCGGTGTGCCGGCTGGCAGCTGCCTGGCGATGGCAACCGCCTGGTGCAGGTAGTCCTGCGTACCGCCACGGCGCCCGAAGCCGCCACCCAGGTCGGTCTTGTAGATCTCGCATTGCGCCAGCGGCAGGCCGGCCGCTTCGGCCAGCGCGGCGTGTGAGGCCTCGCCGTTCTGCGTCGGCACCCAGGCCTCGGCGCGTTGCGGACGCAGGCGCACCGTGCAATTCATCGGCTCCATCGTTGCGTGCGAGAGGAAGGGTGTGCCGTATTCGGCCGTCACCACCTTGTTCGCCCGCGCAAGGGCGGCGCGTGCATCGCCTTCCACGCGCCCGGCGTAGCTGCCCAGGGGCCCTTTTTCATCCAGCCCGCTGCGCAGATGCGCGGCAATCGTCTGGCTGGACACCGTGGCGTTGATGCCCTCATCCCAGACGATGGGCAAGGCGTCCAGCGCCTTCTTGGCGCGCCACCAGGTGTCGGCCACCACCGCCACCGTCGAGGCGTTCACCCGCAGCACGTGCCTGACACCCCGAAAGCCCTTGACCTTGTCGGCATCAAAACTGAGCAGCTTGCCGCCGTACACCGGGCAATCCTTGATGGCCGCGCACAACATGCCCTCCAGATGCAGGTCGGCAGCGTACTTCAGGCTGCCGTCCAGCTTGCCCGCCGTGTCCAGGCGCTTCATCGGCTGGCCCGCCACCTTCCAGGTGCGTGGATCCTTCAACTGGATGCTCTGCGGGTTGGGCGGCGTGAGTTTGGCTGCGGCCTCGGCCACCTGTCCATAACGCAGGCTGCGACCCGACGCGGCATGGCTGATGACCCCTTTGCTCACAGCCAACTGATCCATCGGCACACCCAGGGACTGCGCGGCGGCCTGCATGAGCATGATGCGGGCGCTGGCCGCGCCGCGGCGCACGTAGTCGTGCGAGATGCGGATGCCCCGACTACCCCCCGTGGAGAATTCCCCCCAGGCCCGCTTGCGCTCAAGGCTTTGCCCGGGCGTGGGTTCCTCGGTGCTGATCTTGGCCCAGTCGCACTCCAGTTCTTCGGCCACCAACTGGGCCAGCCCCGTGCGGGTGCCCTGCCCCATCTCGGAGCGCACGATGCGCACCACACAATGATCGTCGGGCTTGACCACCACCCAGACATTGACCTCAACCCCGGCGGCAGGTGCCTGCGCTGCGGCCTCGCCCTCGCCCCACAGGCCCAGGGCCAAGCCCCCACCTGCCACCGACCCTGCGCCCACGACAAAACCTCGTCGAGACCACAAATTTGAGTCTTTTCGGCTGTTTGCGAGCGTCGAATCTTGCAAGTTTGCTACATTTATAGAAGCATCCAGATCAGACCCGGCGGCTGGGCCTGCCAACACAATGGTTCGGCTTGTCATGGCGGTGCTCCTCAGGCCGTGTGCTGGATGGACCAGGCCAGTTGCTGTTCATCGGGTCCCGATGCGCGGGTGGAGCCGGCAGCCACATGGATGGCGGCCCGGATGCGCTGGTAGGTGCCACA
>CAYNWR010000046.1:1839-11579 GCA_964400915.1 uncultured Burkholderiaceae bacterium | reverse complement strand
GAAGCGCGCCATGCAGAACGCGATGCGCCTGGGTGCCCAAGGCATCAAGATCATGTCCGCCGGCCGTCTCAACGGCATCGAAATTGCCCGCACGGAGTGGTATCGCGAAGGGCGTGTGCCCCTGCACACCCTGCGTGCCGACATTGACTACGGTTTTTCCGAGGCCAAGACGACTTACGGAGTCATTGGGGTCAAGGTTTGGGTTTACAAGGGTGACACGCTGGGCCGAGGCGATGCGCCGGTTGCGTCCGACGCACGCCCCGATGACGAGCGTCGTCCGCGTCCGCCACGGCGCGATGGCAAGCCTGGTGATCGTCCTTCGCGTGGCGCACCGCGCCGTGCTGAAGGTGGCAATGCCGCACCGGCTGATGGCAGCGACAAGCCTGCTGAAGCCGCCGGTGGGGTCGCTGACTCGCCCAAGGCGACGGTCAAGCGCGTGCGCAAGGCTGCCGCGCCTGGCGCTGAGCAAGCGAAAGGAGAGTAAGACATGTTGCAACCAGCTCGTCGCAAATACCGCAAGGAGCAGAAGGGGCGCAACACCGGTATCGCCACACGTGGCAACTCGGTGGCATTCGGCGATTTCGGTCTCAAGTCGACCGACCGTGGCCGTCTGACCGCGCGCCAGATCGAATCAGCGCGCCGTGCCATTTCGCGTCACGTCAAGCGCGGTGGCCGCATCTGGATTCGTGTGTTTCCCGACAAGCCCATTTCGCAAAAGCCTGCCGAGGTCCGCATGGGCAACGGCAAGGGCAACCCGGAGTACTACGTTGCTGAGATTCAGCCAGGCAAGGTGCTCTACGAGATCGTGGGTGTGCCCGAGGAGCTCGCGCGCGAGGCATTTCGTCTGGCAGCAGCCAAATTGCCGTTGCGCACCACCTTTGTCAGCCGGATGATCGGCCACTAAACGAGGCACAGCCATGAAAACCAGCGAATTGCGTCAAAAGGACGCAGACGCGTTGCGAACCGAAGTCAAGGAACTGCAGCGCGCCCACTTTGGGTTGCGCATGCAGAAGGCAACGCAGCAACTGAACAACACGGCTTCGCTTCGGGCAGGTCGGCGGGCGATTGCGCGCGCCAAGACTGTCCTGGCTCAGAAGCTCGTCGCGAAGTGAAGGGATTGCAGCCATGACCACAGAAGTCAAAACGTCCAACAAGCGCACCTTGATCGGCAAGGTCGTGAGCGACAAGCGTTCCAAGACCGTCACGGTTCTTGTCGAGCGTCGAGTGATGCACGATCTGTACGGCAAGATTGTCGTTCGCTCCAGCAAGCACCATGCTCATGATGAGAATGGCGACTACCACATGGGCGACACCGTTGAGATCGCGGAGAGTCGGCCCCTTTCCAAGACCAAGAGCTGGGTGGTTACGCGCCTGGTGGAAAAGGCCTCTGCCGTATAAGCCGATCGCCAGCCATGGCGGCAGTGTTCCGAGAAACGGCCCACAATGTGGGCCGTTCGCGTTTTTGCACCCACAAACCCCCATTCAGGAGAAGCAAATGATCAAGATTGGTGACGCCCTGCCCGCAGCCACGCTCATGGAGTATTCCGAAGTCGAGGGCAACGGCTGCAGCATCGGTCCCAACCCGGTGGATGTGAAGCAGGCAAGCGCAGGCAAGACGATTGCGCTGTTTGCACTGCCCGGTGCTTTCACGCCAACGTGTTCGGCCAAGCACGTGCCGGGCTACGTCCAGCAGTTTGATGAGCTCAAGAAGGCGGGCGTCGACGAAATCTGGTGTGTCAGTGTCAACGACGCGTTTGTCATGGGCGCCTGGGCGCGCGATCAAAAGACGGCGGGGAAGGTTCGTATGCTGGGCGACGGCAGCGCGGCTTTCACCCATGCGGTCGGCTTGACGCTGGACCTCACCGCGCGTGGCATGGGCGTGCGCAGCAACCGCTATTCGATGCTGGTGAAAGACGGCAAGGTCGCAAGCTTGAACGTCGAGGCGCCCGGCAAATTCGAGGTCAGCGACGCCGCCACCATGTTGGCGCAAGCGAAGTCCTGATCCGCAACATATGGTGGCGTGCTCCGGGCTCGCCGCCATGACCGAGTGCGTGACCAAGCGCATGGGCAAGCGCAGCGGTGCCGTTGAGCTTGTGTCCGAGCGGCCCATCCAGGGCTGCTAAGCTGTCGTCCCTAGCGAGGTCGTCTGAGCCATATTGGCGCCGACGGGAAACCGCGCAGGAGAGCAGGCATGGCGGACAACAACCCATTTGGATTCGGCAAGCTCGTACCAGGATTTGACTTCCTGCAGAGCCTGGCCAAGCAGACCGCTGAAACCATTCCCCAAATGCCCAACATGGCCAATTGGGTAGCCCCGACGCTCAATGTCGAGGAATTGGACAAGCGCTTGAGCGAGCTGAAGTCGGTTCACTTCTGGCTGGAACAAAATGCGCGCGCCCTGGGCGCTGTCATCCAGGCCCTGGAAGTGCAGAAGATGACCCTCGCCACCCTGCAGGGCATGAATTTCAACATGGGCGATGTCGCCAACGCACTCAAACTCAAGGCAGCCGACACGGTGCTGGGCGGTGTGCAGAAGGCCGCCACAACCGCGGCGGACACCGCCCGCACGCTTGGCAACGCTGCCGGCGCGGTGGCGGGCACCATGACGGGTCGAAAAGCGTCAACAGGTGCGGCCAAGGGTGGGCTTGTCGACCCCCTCCAATGGTGGGGCTCCATCGCCCAGCAGTTTCAGCAGATCGCCACCAACGCCGTCAAGGACGCAACGCGGCAGTCCGCCATCGACACCACCCGCAACATGGCCAAGGGCTTGGCCCGCGAAGCCCTGCGGACCGCCGGTGGCGCGATGTCAACGCCAAAATCAATCGCTCCCAAAAAGAGAGCAAATTCGAAAGATTCGACGCTCGCTAGCGGCCGATCGCCTGTAAAGGCGACGCGCAAGGTCGCCCGCAAGGCGGTCTGAGCGCTTGTACAACTGCAGTGCTTGCGTGCAATGTCCGGCCGCATGAAGCTCTTCGCGCACGCCCATGCCACCCACCCCCAGCCGTCGGCGGCTGTGTCGATGGTGCTGGCGCAGCTGCGCGCGCAGCTGGCGGCGCCAGCCTACGCACAAAGTCCTTCGCTGGGGCTGGTCTACTTCACCGATCACTATGTGGGCGCAGCGCAGGACATCCTTGATCAGCTCAGTGCCGAACTTCCCGAGGTGGTCGACTGGACCGGAACGGTTGGAATCGGCATTGCGGCCAACAACGTCGAGTATTTCGACGAGCCGGCGTTGGCGGTCATGCTGTGCGAGCTGCCCATCGATCAGTACCGTGTTTTTTCGGGTGTTTCGCCCCTGCCCAGAGGGTTTGACGCCCAGTCGGCCTTGGTGCACGCCGATCCATCGACCCCTGACCTGGCCGAACTGATCGCCGAATTGGCCGACCGCACCACGTCGGGTTACCTGTTTGGCGGCGTTGCATCGAGTCGGGCGCGCACGGTCCAGGTGGCCTGGTCGGGCGCCGGCAATTTGCGTGGTCAGGGACACGCGGGAGGTGTGTTCCAGGGCGGATTCTCAGGAGTCGCCTTTGGACCCGGCGTGCGTTTGGTCTCGCGGGTAACCCAGGGGTGCTTTCCGATCGGTCGGCAACGCCGAATCACGGCATGCGATGGGCACGTCATCCTGGAAATCGACGGGATGCCTGCGCTCGATACGCTGTTGGCCGAACTGGGGGTGTCGCTGGACAGGCCCCGGGAAGCGCTGGAGGCTGTGCGCGCAACGCTTGCCGGTATCACCAGCGAAGCCGCCAAGGGCATGACACCAACCGGTTTTGGCGAAGACACGATCGTGCGACACATCATCGGCCTGGATCCAGCGCGGCGTGGCGTGGCCATTGCCGAGCGGCTGGACGTGGACCAGATGGTCGCCTTTTGCCGACGCGACGTGCAGGCGGCGCGGGCCGATCTCATGCGTGTGTGTGCCGAAGTGCGTGACGAGCTCGAACCCATGGAGATGAGCCTGTCGGCTGCGATGGAGCTGACCGCTGGTGAATTGCCCCGCGCCAGCACTGGACACGAACCGCACGATCGCCCGATCCGCGGTGCGATCTACGTGAGCTGCACGGGACGCGGGGGGCCACACTTTGGCGCACCCAGTGCCGAACTGCAGATCGTGCGCCGTGCGCTGGGCGACGTACCTTTGATCGGTTTCTTTGCCAATGGCGAGATAGCCCACCATCGCCTGTACGGCTACACGGGCGTTCTGACGGTGTTTGCCGGCCAGGCCTAGAACGGAGCGGGGCGCAATCCCCCGTCTTCCCGCCGGCTCAGGGATTGCTGCGGCGCTGCGCCTCAGCCCAATGGGCTTGTGCGCCGCAAGTTGGCAAAGGCAGCGAATTCCCAGCTGCGCATGGCCAGCAACACGGTGTAGCCTTCCCGCGCCGACTCTGGCAGCTTCTGGTCGGTCTGGTGCTGCTGGGCAAAATCCTGAGCCACACGCTGCATGCGCTCCAGAAAAGACGGCGCCAATGCGCGGCTGATCGAGCCGTGCACCAGCAGCACCCCCTCACCCGGCGCGTCGAACCCACCCGAAAAGTAATCCAGCACCGCGTGATCGCGGAAATAGTGCATCACCGGCCCGTGCGGACGCCACCGGAACGTTTTTGCCAACTTCAGGCGGTAGCGATTGAGCGGGCGCAGCTCGATGATCCCGATGCGATCGAGCTGCGCCAAATACTTGACGCATTCGGCTTCACTCAACCGGTAGTTGGTGTGGATCTGCTCCAAGGTCCATTGACTCAGCACACAGATCGCCACCAGCAACAGCTTTTTGTCGCTCACCACGGCGCGCTCCTGGTCGTGGCTGAGCTCCGCCAACAGCGGCTGGGCATCGGCAACACGCCGCGCCAGTTCGGCGAAGTCCAGCTTGAGGGCGCGGCAGATGTCATCGATGCGTGACAGCGCCATGTCGCCCTTGGCAAACATGCGCTTCACACTCGACTCGGCCATGCCCAGTGCACGCGCCAGATCGGCATAGGTCATGTGCGCCGACCGCAGCTCCTTCTTGATGACAACAACGAGATCGGTGGTGGTGCTCATGTTGGGTATCGAAAATCAGTACCCAGTATGACATTGGTTGAGACTTGCCGCAAAAAGTGGTACTTCATTTCAGATCCGTTCTTACAGTGTCCGCTGCTCGTCAACGCACGAAAGGACACAAGATGAAGCGATGGATGGGATGGTTCCTCGGCGCCTGGCTGCTGGCATTGGCATTGGGTCCACACATGATTCGGCACAGCACGCAGGGGTGGCTAGCGAACCTCGTGCCGGCACTTTCGCGATCCTTCGACACCCCGCGGTCTGCCAGCGATGGGCAAGCGCATCAAGAACATGTCCACCCCTATGCCGACGAGCGCTCCTGGATGGGCATCGCCCATGCCGGCGATGTGCTGAGCAACCTAGCATTTTTGGTTGCGGGGCTGGTGGGCTTGCTCAAACTTCGGCGTGTCAAGGGGGTCCCGATGCCCAGCGCGAGGCGACCGGGACCCCGCGCAACAGGCCAGACTGCCGGCGGCCCGCGTGTTTTTTCTCGGCTTGATCCTCACCAGCCTGGGTTCCGCCTGGTACCACCTGGCACCCGATCCGGCCCGCCTGGTTTGGGATCGCCTCGGGATGGCCATCGGGTTTGCAGGCATCCTCGCACTTGCCGCGCAGGACCTGTGGGGCGCGAACGCGGGCGATCGTGCCTTGGCCTGGCTGCTGCCGGTGGCATTTGTCTCGGCCATCGTGCCGCATGTGCAGGGCAACGTGCTGCCGTGGGCGCTGCTGCAGTACGGTGGGGTCTTGTTCCTGGTGTTCGTGGCGCGTCGCCAGGCGCTGGGCCGCACAATGGCAGGCCGCCCGCGGATTCATTTCGGCGCGGTGGTTGCCATCTATGTGGTGGCCAAGTTGCTGGAGAATGCCGACGCAGCCGTCTTCGAGTGGACCGGCCACCTGATGTCGGGACACACATTCAAGCACCTGGTCGCCGCTGCCGCCGCAGTGCCCGTGCTGGCGGCGTTCCAACACCAAGAACATGACATTCAATAGGGGGCCCACCATGACAACAAACCCGACCCCGTCAGCGCCCGCGGCGCACGACCACCCCAACCAGTTCTCGTTGCTCAAGCAGCGGCGCTTTGCGCCTTTCTTCTGGACGCAGTTCTCGGGGGCCGCCAACGACAACCTTTTCAAGTTCGCCTTCACCGTCATGGTGACCTACCAGCTTCAGGTGGCTTGGTTGCCGCCGGCCATGGCCGGTCTGGTGATCGGGGCCTTGTTCATCCTGCCCTTCCTGCTGTTTTCGGCAACCAGCGGGCAATTGGCGGACAAGTACGACAAGCGCACCCTGATCACCTTCGTCAAGCGCCTGGAAATCGCCATCATGGCCCTGGCAGCCTGGGGTTTTTTTGGTGCGCACATCCCGGTGCTGCTGGCTTGCACCTTTCTCATGGGCCTGCATTCGACGCTGTTCGGTCCCGTGAAGTTTGCGTACCTGCCCCAGCACCTGGGCGAGCGCGAGCTCACAGGCGGCAACGGCATGGTGGAAATGGGCACCTTTGTGGCCATCCTGCTGGGCAACATTGCGGGAGGCCTGATCATTGCCGTCCCCGAAATCGGCGCACACCATGTGGGCTTTGCCTGCCTGGGGTCGGCCATCGCCGGGCGCGTGGTGGCGCATTGGATACCTGAGTCGCCCGCTACAGACCCCACCCTGGCAATCAATTGGAATCCGTTCACGGAAACCTGGCGCAATCTCAAACTGGCCAGCCAGAGCGTGGCTGTCTTTCGCTCCCTGCTGGGCATCAGCTGGATGTGGTTTTTTGGCGCGGTGTTTCTCAGCCAGTTTCCGAGCCTGGCCAAGGATGTGCTGCATGGCAACGAGCAGGTGGCCAGCCTGCTGCTGGTGGTGTTCTCGATCGGCATCGGAACCGGGTCGCTGCTGTGCGAAATGCTCAGCCGCCGCCACGTCGAAATCGGCCTCGTGCCCGTGGGCGCAATCGGCATGACCCTGTTTTCGGTCGACCTGTACTTTGCCTCGCGCGGCCTGCCGCCGTCACCCGTGATGGGCATTGGCGCCTTCATGGCGCAACCAGCCCATTGGCGCGTGATGGCCGACCTGGCCCTGCTCAGCCTGTTTGCGGGCCTGTACAGCGTGCCCATGTACGCCCTGATCCAGATGCGCGCGCAGCCCACGCATCGGGCCCGCATCATTGCCGCCAACAACATTCTCAACGCCTTGTTCATGATTGCCAGCTCGGTCATCGCCGGCATCCTGCTCAAGCTGGGCATGAGCATCCCGCAGATCTTTTTGCTGGTGGGCCTGGCGAATGCACTGGTGGCCTTCTACATCTTCCTTCTGGTTCCCGAGTACCTGCTGCGATTTGTTGCGTGGATGGCCTCGCGGCTGGTTTACCGGTTCAAGGTGCAGGGCGACGAGCACATCCCGGTGCAGGGCGCTGCCATCCTCGCCTGCAACCACGTGACGTATGTCGATGCCGTATTGCTGATGGCCGCCAGTCCACGGCCGATCTATTTCGTCATGGACCATCGAATCTTTCGCAAGCCGATCATTGGCTGGTTGTTCAAGCTTGCCAAGGCGATTCCCGTGGCACCACGCAGCGAAGACCCTGCGGCCTATCAGGCAGCGTTCGATCGTGCGGCCCAGGTGCTGCGCGACGGCGACCTGCTGGCCATCTTTCCGGAAGGGCGCCTGACCCCCGATGGTGAGTTGGGCGAGTTCAAGGGCGGCATCATGAAGATCCTGGAGCGTGCGGCGGTTGATGGTGTGCAAGCGCCAGTGATTCCCATGGCGTTGACCAACCTGTGGGGCAGCTTCTTCAGCCGCATTGAGCGCTTCAGGGGCCAACCCGCGGCCATGATCAAACCGTTTCGGCGCGGTGTGCTCAGTCGAGTGGGATTGAACGTTGCACCGCCCGTGGCTCCCGCTGCTGTAACGCCTGCGAGGCTGCGTGCTGAGGTGACCGACCTGATTGCGCGCTAACGCCCTGCGGCGATATCGCTTTGGGTGCGTTTTATTGCGCGATGGTTTCGGCTGTGCGCCGGGTAAGTTCTTACTCGGGCGAGGCGGGCGCAGATGCCGCGTCTGCCGGTGTTGCCCGTGCGATATCGCGCACGTTTTTCTGCACCGTGACGGCTGCAAACAGGCTGAGCAGATACGCCATCGCAAAAAAGCCCTTCTCGCTGTAGACCAGCTTGGCGTTCCAAAGCCCTAGCAGCAACAAAAGCATGCACAGGCCGAGTGACACCCAGCACAGGCCAAAGTAGATACCCGTCACCGGGATGCCCTCCAGGCGGTCCCGCACGGACTTCTGCAGCGACACGGCCGAAAACAGCCCGTACATCAACACGGCAAAGTAGTAGCCCTTCTCATTGAGCTGCATTTCACTGTTCCAGAGCCCGGTGAGGAAGGTGATTGCGCCGACCAACAGGGCGGCCCAAGACGCGCCGACAAAGGCCCCTGTGGGGCGCTGAAGCTGGGAGTTTGGGCTCATGTCTTGGATCCTCAATCGCTGGGAATGAGCGCAAGTATCCCATCGTGTGCGCACGCCAGGGGTCGTACACACGGGCGCTCGCGAATTCGGGTCATCTCCGGTCACTCGCTCGCACTCGATGGTATTGAAAAGCGATACCCAAAGGACATGATTTCTCAACAAGATCACAAATAGTGCCCGCCCGATTCCAAGGACGCCCACACTCCAACCCATGTTCAACCACCTCGATGAGGACAACATGCAAGCTCAGATTCAACGCGACACCAAGGCCTGGCAGATGCAGGTGTGGGTGTCATTCGGCCTCGCGGCTTTCCTGTGCGGTGTCGGTCTGGCCTACCTGCCGGGCAAGGATCTGGATCGGGCCTTCATGGTGATGGGCTACGTCTTCTGCCTGTCTGCTGCGTTTGGCTTGGCCAAGTACGTGCGCGACCAGGAGAAGGCACGCACCGAACAGCGGCAGGCCGACACGCCCATGTTTCGCTACGTGGTCTGGCTGGGTTTCTTTCTGGCCATGGGCCTGACCGGTTGGGGCCTGCTGCGCATGGAGATCAACGAGACCTACAAGGCTTACCTGGGCGTGAGCTGGCTGTACCTGATCTCCTGCACCTTCACGCTTGCCAAGACCCTGCGCGACAAACACGAAGCCGACATGGCCGAGATGCGCCTGGCTGCCGTGGCCGAGGCCCGCAGCCAGATGCGGCAAGACACCGTGCGTGCGGCTTGAGCGGTCAGGAGCTATCCATGAAATCAATCGCCTTCAAAGGGCGGATCGTGGGTCTTGCGCTGGCCCTGAGCTTGCCCTTCGGCCCCACGGCACACGCACAGAGCGAGGCTTCGCTGGGCCTGTCGACGCTGCCCCTGGCCTCGGTGGTGGCCACGGCATCGGTTGCGGCTGCTGGTGCAGCAGCGGTCAGTACAGCGCCCCTGCTTTTCAGCGCTGCCGGTGCGGTGTTCATCATCCAGGCTGTGGAAGTGAGCGCGCGTGGCACGGTGTATGTGCTCGAACGGGCTTCCGATGGTGCCCGTGTGAGCATTCAGGTGCTGGGCAAGGCGGCCGTCAACGTGTCGGCCCTCACGGGTGCGGCCGTCGCGGTCGGTGTGATCGGCGCGGGCATGGTCCTGTCGGTCGCAGGTGAGGTCATTGCCTTCATCCCCAATGCGCTCGGGCAGGCCTTGTTGCACAACGAGCGTGTGACGTTCTAGGGGCCAGACCATGGACATGTATCCGTTGGACCGTTTGGCCGTGCC
>CAYNWR010000046.1:0-1739 GCA_964400915.1 uncultured Burkholderiaceae bacterium | reverse complement strand
CATCACCGCAGTGGCGCGCGTGTGGTGGTCCTGGCGCGTGCCGGGCAGGACCTTCGCAAGTACAACCTGCACTACTCGCACCTGGGCCTGGCCTGGCGCCTGCGCGACGGGCGGTGGCGCGTGTTGCACAAGCTCAACCACTGCGCCACCGCCGAGGCTTCCGTCTACCTGCAGGGCTTGGGCGAATTCTTTCTGGATGAACCTTGGCGTCACGAGGCGGCCTGGCTGGTGCCCACGCCAGAGGTGCAGGCGCGCCTGCTGGCCTGGCTGGACAGAGACAAGCCATCTGCCCGACGAGCCGGGCTGCATCACAAGCCGTACAGCGTCGTCAGCTACGCATGGGGGCTGCGCTACCAGCAGTCCAACCAGTGGCTGATCGAATCCCTCGCGCAGGCCATGGAGCCTGGTATCCACTCGCGCGAAGCGGCGCAGGCCTGGTTGATGTTCAAGGGCTACGAGCCCGCGGTCTTGCGCCTGGGACCGCTCACGCGCCTGGGCGGGCGCGTTGGGGCTGCCAACGTGGCTTTCGACGATCATCCCGCACACAAGCGCTTTTCCGACCGCATCGAGACCGTCAGCGCCGAATCGGTGTTTGCCTGGCTGGTCCGCGCGGGCTTGGCGGCCGGCCCCCTGAACATCCTGGCACTTTGAGAGGCCCGCTGAAACCGATTTTGAGTCGTGTTTTTGGCAGTTGATGATAAAACGGATCTTTCGCGAGCGTCGGATCTAGATAGATTGCTATTATTTATATAGTAATTGGAGCAAAGAAGCACCATGAGCAAAGCGTTGCGCCTGTCCGAAAAATGGTTCCGTCGCGGCCTGTGGCTGGTTGCGGTGGTGTTTGCGGGCTTTCTGATCGGCCTGGGTGGCCAGGTGGTGGACGACCTGCCCAAAGTCGAGCAGCGGCTGGAACTCGATCAGTTTTTGGATCGCCCCGCCGCCGAGCGCTTGCGTGCGCAGATCAAGACCCAGCAGAAGGCTGCGCAGGACGCGCAGGCGGCGCTCGAGCAGGCCCGCCTGAAGGCACAAACAGCCCGAACGGACGCCGCCAGCTCGCGCGAGACCTACACCAACTGGCTGGCCACGCGCCGCGCCACGCAGTCACCCGACCAGGACGCCGAACTGATCGCCCGCACCAAGGCGCTGGACGATCTGAAGCTGGCCGAACGCAGCGCGATCGCGTTGGTCGAGGCACAGGAGCAAGCCCTGCTGGACGCCGGACAGGCGCGTGACCGGGCTCGGTCCACGCTGGGCGAGATGGAACACGAGGCGCGCCAGAAGCTCAACGCCGAGCAGCGCCGCGTGGAGTTGCGAGTGTTTCTGTACCGGCTGGCGCTCACGCTGCCGCTGCTGGGCATCGCCGGGTGGCTGTTCCGGACCCAAAGACAAGGCACCTACTGGCCCTTCGCCTGGGGGTTCATCTTCTTTGCGCTGTTCGCCTTTTTTGTCGAACTGGTGCCTTATCTGCCCAGCTACGGGGGCTATGTGCGCTACGCGGTGGGCATTGTCGTGACGGTGCTGGTTGGGCGCTACGCCATCCAGGCGCTTAACCGCTATCTGGAGCGGCAAAGGCTGGCCGAAGCACTTCCGGACGCGCTCCGGCGCGAGGAGCTCTCGTACGACACCGCGCTGGCGCGCCTGGCCAAGGGTGTGTGTCCTGGCTGCGAACGACCCGTGGACCTGAAGGACGAGAAGAACGACTTCTGCCCGCACTGCGGCATCGGCCTGCACAATCGTTG
>CAYNWR010000045.1:0-11672 GCA_964400915.1 uncultured Burkholderiaceae bacterium | reverse complement strand
CCTGGGTGCCGAGCCCGACGGCGGCCACGCTGCACGCGCTGCACTACCACCAGGTGGATGTGTTCGGGGTCATGAAGGACCTGGAGAAGACCGACCTGGACGCGGTTCGCGATCAACTGCTGAACGACTTGCTGACCATTCCCGTGGCCAAGGCCGCCAAGTGGAGCGACACCGAGCGCCAGCAGGAGCTGGACAACAACTGCCAGGGCATCCTGGGTTACGTGGTGCGCTGGGTGGATCAGGGCGTGGGCTGCTCCAAGGTGCCCGACATCAACGGCATCGGCCTGATGGAAGACCGGGCCACCCTGCGCATCAGCAGCCAGCACATCGCCAACTGGTTGCTGCACGGCGTGGTGAGCCGTGCCCAGGTCAACGCCGCCTTCAAGCGCATGGCCAAGGTGGTGGATGGGCAGAACGCCGGTGATCCGGCCTACATCAAGATGAGCGGCAACCACCAAGGTGCGGCCTACCAGGCGGCCACCGATCTGGTCTTCAAGGGCCTGGTGCAGCCCAGTGGTTACACCGAGCCGTTGTTGCATGCCTGGCGACTGAAGGTCAAGACCGGCAACCCCCTTACTCAAAAAGAATAGCTGCGTTCGGAGATCTGAAGCCCGCTAAGGGCTGAAATCGTCCCAACAAGGTGAATCGGACGCCGATGTGAGCCCCATCACAGGGGGCGGCGCACCGGCGCTTCGCAAATCCGGGGTGCAGGCGGACAATACGAAGCTGTCCCTTCGCTTTTGTCTGGTCGCCATGTTTGCATCCATCGATTTGCGTCGCCAACTCTCGGTGCTGGGCTTGGCAGCGTGGCTCCCATGGGCGGCATGGGCCCAGGACCCAGGCGCCGGCCTGCCGCTGCCCCCGCGTTTTCCGGATTCGCTGGCGGGCCTGGAGCACACGGCTGCGCCGGCTGAGCGTCGCCATGCCCTGGCCGCCAGCGGCTCGCTATCGGTCAACACCCAAAGCCGCGACGAGGTGCGCCTGTTCTATCGCACCGTGTTCGCGGCCGCGTCCCAGGTGCCCAGTGGGTTTTCGGGCAATGTGGCCGCGTGCAGTGCGGGCGACACCTCGCCGGCGTACAAAGCCGCCACCGCAGACCGCATCAACTGGTTTCGCGCGATGGCGGGTGTGCCGGCCAATGTGCAGTTCGACGCCACGTTCAATGCCAAGGCCCAGCAGGCGGCGCTGATGATGGCGGCCAACCGCACCCTCAATCACTTTCCGCCCACCACGTTTGCCTGCTACACCGCCAATGGCGCCGAGGCGGCTGGCAAATCCAACCTCGACCAGGGGCGCAGTGGACCAAACAGCATCGCGGGTGGTTACATGCACGATTTCGGCAGCACCAATTCGGCGGTGGGGCACCGCCGCTGGGTGCTGTACCCGAACACCCAGTTCATGGGCACCGGTGATGTCGACACGGTCGAAGGCGGGCAGACCCTTCGCTTCAACGCCTTGTGGGTGCAGGACGCGAACATCTTCGGCTCGCGTCCCGCCACGCGCGACGCCTACGTGGCGTGGCCGCCCAGGGGCTATGTGCCGCACACGGTGGTCTATCCGCGCTGGTCGTTCTCGTTTCCCCAGGCGGATTTTTCGCAAGCCACCGTGGCCATGACGGAGAACGGCGCCACCATCAGTGCGCGCAAGGAGCCCGTCGCCAATGGATTCGGCGACAACACCCTGGTCTGGCTGCCCGGCAACTACAGCGACGGCATGACCTGGGCGAGGCCCGGCGGCGACACCGTCTACACCGTCACCATCAGCAATGTGCTGGTCGGTGGGCAGGCGCGCAGCTTCAACTACCAGGTGATCGTGTTCGATCCCGACGTGGCCACCGGCACGGAAGGCAGCGCTGCGGTCAGCGGGCCGGCCACGCTGGCGGTGGGGCAGTCGGGTGCCTTTTCCATTGCCCCGGTGGCCGGGGCCACCGGCTATGAATGGCGCAGCCTTTCCACGTCGTCGGGCGCACCGCTGGGCGACAACGCCGAAGCGGGTACCGGCAATTTCGTGGTCACCACCAGCGTGGGCTACAACGTCCAGGCGCGGGACATCGTCGCCAGCGGGGGTGCGTCCTTTCACCTCGCCCACACCGCCGCGACGGACCAGATCCTGCAATGGAAGCAGACCCTCGTGCCGCGTGAGGGTGCATCGCTGGTGTTTGCCAGTCGGCTTGGGTTGTCATCGCCCTCGCAATTGGCCCTCGTGGAGGTGTCCACGGACGACGGCGTGAGCTGGACGGCCTTGTACACCCAGGCGGGCCAGCAGACCGGCTCCACCTCCAGCTTCGGCGAGACCGCGTTCTCCACACGCACGGTGTCGCTGGCCGCCTATGTGGGCCGCACGATTCAGCTGCGCTGGCGCTATACCTATCTGTTGGGTGGTACCTACTATCCGCAGTCGAGCGCGGGCATCGGTTGGTACATCGACGACATCTCGTTTGGCAAGGTCGACGTGGTGCAGTCGGTCTCGGCCGCGGTGGCCGTGGGCAGTGCGGGCTTCAATTTCTCGGGCGCGCAGGCCGGCAACGTGGCCCTGCAGGCGCGGCCTGGCATGTTTGGGGTGTTTGGCGAGTGGGGTCCCGCAGCGCTGGTGACCCTGGGCAATGACGTGGCCACGCCTGCAACGGCCTTCAACTGCCTGTTCGACTTTGCGGAACTGGCGGTGCCGACCTTGTTGCCGCGTGGCCCGGTCACTCAGGTGATGGCGCCGTACACCTTCCGCTTTTATCCCAGCACCAACAGCTACCTGGCCGTTTCCAGTGCCGACAGCCATCTGTACTACCTGGTGAACGGTCAGTTGAAGGACCTCGGGCCGTACGCGGCCTTCCTGGCCGCTGCAAGCTGCCCCGCTCTGTAAAGCCGCCAGCTCCCATGCCGCCATGGAGGCGGCTTCATGCGATGCGCAGCGGGGGTTCCTGCATGGCTTCGGCCTGCTCCTGCAGCAGCACCACCTGCTCGTCCCAATAGGCGGCTGTACCAAACCACGGGAAGGCCTGCACAAAGGCGGGCTCGGTGGCACGGCGGGCCAGCCAGGCGCTGTAGTGCACCAGGCGCAGCGTGCGCAGGGGCTCGATCAGCGCGAGCTCGCGCTCGTCGAAAGAGCGCACCTGCTGGTAGCCCTCCACCAGATCGAGCAGCTGGATTTGCCGCTGCGCCCGATCGCCCGACAGAAGCATCCACAGATCCTGCACGGCAAACGACGAAGCGCAATCGTCCAGGTCGACAAAATGGGGTCCGGCGCCGGGCTGATCGGCTGGGGTCCAGAGGATGTTGCCCACATGGCAATCCCCATGCACCCGCAGCAGCTGACAGCGGCTTTTGTCCTCAAATGGGCCGGTTGCGAGCGCCCGATCAAACGCCGATGCTACCAATGCTGTAGCAGCGTCGAGCGCCTTGCACCAACGCTCGTGCGCCTGTGGCGCCACGCAGGCGTGCTGCAGCAGCCATTGGCGCGGCTGCTCGATGAACCGTTCGATGTCGATGCGCGGGCGGTGCTCGAAGGCCCGCACAGCCCCCACCGTGTGCAGGCGGGCCAGAAAGCGACCGATCCATTCCAGGGTGCCGGCGTCATCCAGATCGGGTGCCCGTCCGCCACGCCGAGGGGACACGGAGAACCAGAAGGGCGCGGAGGGGTGCAGGGTTTCGCCACCCACCGACAAAGGGGCCACCACGGGCACCTCGGCTTGGGCCAGCTCCGCGGCAAAGCGATGCTCCTCAAGAATCTGCTCGCGGCTCCAGCGGTCCGGGCGGTAGAACTTGAGCACCACGGCGTTGTGGCCCTCGTGGGGGGTGTCCAGGTGGGCGAGGTAGACGCGGTTCTCGTACGAGTTCAGCGGCGTGATGCGTCCATCGGCTGCCAGACCCAAGTCGGCCAGCGCATCCACGATCCGGTCGGGCGTGAGGGCGTCGAACGCGTGGATTTCGCGGCCTTGCGGCCCGGCGCTCAAGAGCCCGTTCCCAGGTCGATGATCAACCCTTGCCGGGCCTGCAGTCGCCCGGCCAGCACCTGCGCATAGGCGTCTTGCACGTCCGCGCCGCCGCGACGCCAGACCGGCTGGATCCACGCGGCACCGGGTTGGGTGGCACGTCGCGCAAACGTGTGCCAGGCTTCAGCGCTGCGCTGCTGAAACACCGCGCCGCCCCAGTCACCCAGACGCTTTTTCACCTGCGCGGGCGCAAAGAACAGCGTGGCCCTGGGGCCCGGCAGGTCGCGCGCGCTGCCCAGTTGCTCGACATGGGTTCCACCAATGGAGCAGTCGTAGCGAAGCTGGGCAAAGCGTTCGTGGATCTCGCGGCGCAGCGGGTTGTTGCCCGCGAAGTCGATGTAGGCACACGGCAGGCTGGCCGGCAACTGGGCAAGCTCGTCGTAGCTGAGCACCTGGTGGTAGCAACCCAGGCTTTGGCAGTAGGCGCGCTGGGCCGGCGATGTCAGGCCGATCACCTGCACGCCGGCACGTTGCGCGAGGTGGTGGGCGGTGGCACTGGCCGTCTTGCTCGACGCACTGGAGAGGATCAGCGCCTGTGCGCCAAAAAATCCAGCGTCGGCAAAAAAATCGTCGATCAACCAGGCCGTGACGAAGAGGGGTCGCAGCAAGGCCTGGACCGCCTCCCAATCACGCAGTGCCAAGCCGTGCGGCGCCTGTTGGGACTGTGGATCGATGTTGCTGCGCAGGTATTGGTTGTAGACCGCGGGCAGGCTGGCGCGGTGGCTTGCGCCATCGACAAACCCGTGTTCGGTCAGGCGAAGGGGTTCGATCACGGCGTGGGACGCGAACGGCCAATAGCCGTAGATTCGCTCGCCCACGGCCACCCCGGGATGCAGGGACTGCACCACGCTGGCGAAGCCCCACAGCGGCACGATGCCCCAGCCCTCGGCACCCGAGGGGAAGAAATCCCAGTAGTGCATGGCGTCGCCAAAGGCAGCGTAGGTGATGTTGTTGGCCGTGAGCGCCAACACATCGGTGCGAACGCGGATCTGGCCCTCGCGCAGGGCGCGGGGCGTTTCATGGCTCACCCGGCAGGTGGCGAGATGGTCCTTGCGAACCTGGAGGGTCTGGATGAGGCTCATGCTTGGACGCCCGGCGGGCGCCCCTGCCGGGCTGCCCACTCAGGCGAGAGTGATCGTGACGTCGATGTTGCCACGGGTTGCGTTGGAGTACGGGCACACCTGGTGGGCCGCATCGACAAGCCCCTGAGCTTGCGCGCGGTCCATGCCGGGCAGGCTGACCTTCAGGCGCGCTGCGATCCCGTAGGCGTTGGGAATCGGCCCCAGGTCCACCTCGGCGTCGACCGCCAGATCGGCCGGCAGCGCGAGCTTCATGCGCCCGGCCACGGCCTTCAGGGCGCCAATGAAGCAGGCCGAGTAGCCGGCAGCAAACAACTGCTCGGGGTTGGTCCCTGTGCCCGGGCCGCCCGGGGATGAATGTTTGACGTCAAGACGGCCGTCGTCACTGCGCGATTCGCCGTCGCGGCCGCCCGTGGTGTGAACGCGGGCGGTGTACATCACTTTTTGCAAGCTGGTCATGGTGGAGTCTTTCGTGGTGGGGTGGTTGGATGGGAACTAGGCGACCAAGCGATCGCGAAGCAACTGCACGTGCTGACGCAATTCGCTCAGCTCGATCGGGGAACAGCCTGTTGCTTCAAGCATGCAGGCCGGTATGTCTGCGGCCTTCGCCTTGAGTGCGCGGCCCTTTGGGGTCAATTGCACGATGACACGCCGCTCGTCGCCGACATCGCGCAGGCGGCTCAGGTGGCCGGCGGCTTCCATGCGCTTGAGCAGCGGCGTGAGGGTTCCCGAGTCAAGGAACAGGCGGGCGCCAAGTGCCCCGACCGTCTGACCATCCTGCTCCCACAGCGCCAGCATGACCAGGTACTGCGGGTAGGTGAGGTTCAGGCGCTCGAGCAGGGGCTTGTAGACCTTGCCGATGGCCAGTGACGCGGAATACAGCGCAAAACACAGCTGCTGGTCCAGATGCAGCAAGGCGGCAGGGGCGAGGCGTTTGCTCATGAAGAGAATTATAGCGAACAATTAAATTGTGTGCAATTAAAATCCCGGTCGCGTTGATGGGAATGGCGCGGTGTGACGATGCGGGGGAGCAGGCGGCCGGCTCGCGCGGGCGTCAGCGCCCGACAAATTGTGCGGGACGCCTTTCGACAAAGGACCGCACGCCTTCGGCGGCATCCTCGCTGCCCGAGAGTTGTCGCTGAACGTCGATGAAATCCTGCATGGCGACGACCGGGCCATGCTCCATGGCCTTGAGCACGTTGCGGCGGGTGGCGGCAACCGCCAGCGGTGCCTGCTGGGCGATCGACGCGGCCACGTCCAGGGCCGCCGCCAGCTCCTGTCCGGCGGGCACCACCCGCTGCACGAAGTTCAGGCGCAGGGCCTCGGCGCTGCCGAACTCGCCGCCCGTGAGCAGGTGCAACAAGGCGTTGCCCGCCCCGGCCCGCTGTGCCATGCGCAGTGTGGCGCCACCCGTGGCCATGATTCCGCGCTTGACCTCCAATTGCGAGAACCGGCAGTTGTCGGCGGCCACCGTCACATCGGCAGCCAGCATCAGTTCGATGCCCAGCGTGAAGGTGATGCCCTTGACCGCCACCACCATGGGCTTGGTGCGACGCCGGTAGCCCTCCATGCCCAGATCAAGCGGGTCCACCAGCCCCAGGGGCACGGCCTTGCGCCCGGCCCGCATCAGCGGCGCGATGGTGGGCAGGTCCAGCCCGGCGGTGAAGTGATCGCCCAAGGCGTGCAGCACACCAACCCGCAGGGCCGGGTCGTCGTCCAGGCGTGTGTAGGCCTCGCCCAGCTCGACAAACATCTTGGGCGTGAAGCCATTGCGTTTGGCGGGCCGATTGATGCCGATCAACAGAACGGGGCCGCGGACCTCAAGGTCGATCTGCCCGTCGGCGTGCACCTCAGTAGGCATAGACCCCCCGGCCGGTCTTGCGTCCGAGGCGACCCGCGGCCACCATTTCCTTGAGCAGGGGGCAAGGGCGGTATTTGCTGTCGCCAAATTCCTGCAGGTACACATCCATGACGGCCAGGCACACGTCCAACCCGATCAGGTCGGCCAGTGCCAGCGGCCCGATGGGGTGGTTGCAGCCCAGGCGCATGCCGGCGTCGATGTCCTCCGGGGTGGCCAGGCCTTCGGCCAGCACAAAAAACGCCTCGTTGATCATCGGAACCAGAATCCGGTTGACCACGAAACCGGGCGCGTTGCGCACCGTGATCGGTGTCTTGCCCAGCTGCCTGGCCAGTGCAAACACCGCATCGTGTGTGGCGTCGTCGGTCTGCAGGCCCCGGATGATCTCCACCAGGGTCATCATCGGCACCGGGTTGAAGAAATGCATGCCGATGAACCGATGGGCACGGCCCGTGGCAGCGGCCAGTTGCGTGATCGAGATCGAGGAGGTGTTGGATGCCAGCACCGCGTCGGGACCCAGCAGGCCATCCAGTTGCTGCAGGATCTTGATCTTCAGGCCCAGGTTCTCGGTGGCCGCCTCGATCACCAGATCACAGGCTGCCAGTTCGTCATACTGGGTGCTGCCCTTGATGCGTCCAAGCGCCAGGTCCTTGTCAGCCGCTGACAACTTGTCCTTCTTGACGAGCCGATCCAGGCTCGCGGAGACCGTGGCCAGGCCTTTGTCGACCGCGGCGGCGTTGATGTCCAGCATCACCACGGAAAATCCGGCCAGGGCGCAGGTTTGCGCGATGCCATTGCCCATGGTGCCGGCGCCAACAATGCCGATGTTTCTGAAACTCATGTGAGACTCCTGTTCGCTGGGGTTCAGTCGATGTTACCTTTGGCTGCAGGAGCAAAAGCGGCGCATGGCGATATGAGTTCACTCCCCACGGATGCCGACAGCGGCAAGGGCCCCGGCCCCGGCGTGGACGCCCCGCGCGTGCAATTGGGCCCCGCAGGCGCCCAGCTGTACGGACGCTGGACCAGCGACGCGCTCTCCGAAGCGGCCAACGTGGCCCGCTGCCAAACCCAACTCCAGCTTGCGCGGCAAGCGGCCCATTGGGATCTGCGTGGTGTTTCGCAGATGGACCACGTGGGTGCGCAGTTGCTGTGGTCACATTGGGGCGGACGCTGGCCGGGTGCCTGCGAGCTCGGTGATGCCACGCGCGCCACGCTGGAGCGTGTGGCGCGGTACACGGTCCCGCCGGTTCCAGCGCCGCCGCGCACGGTGCTCGATCGCCTGCGCGACTTTGGCACCGTCGTGCTGCACGCCTGGCGACATGGCGTTCAGTTCACACGCCTGGTGGGCCAACTGGCGATCAACCTGGTGCGCCTGGTGCGCGCGCCGGCCAGCGGACCCTGGCGCGACGTTTCGGGCCACCTGTATCGCATGGGAGCAACGGCGCTGCCCATCACGGCGCTGGTGGGTTTCCTGATCGGAGTGGTCCTGGCCTACCTGACGTCGCAGCAGTTGCGCCAGTTCGGTGCCGACACCTTCATCGTCAACATCCTGGGCGTGGCGCTGATCCGCGAACTGGGCCCGATGTTGGCCGCCATCCTCATCGCAGGTCGATCGGGCTCGGCCATCACGGCGCAGATCGGTGTGATGCGCGTGACCGACGAACTCGACGCCATGCGCGTGATGGGCATCTCCCATCACTGGCGTCTGGTGCTGCCCCGGGCGCTGGCCCTGGGGCTGGCACTGCCCCTGCTGTCGATCTGGACCACCGTCGCAGCGCTGTCGGGCGGCATGTTTGCTGCGCTGCTGGCGCTGGATGTGACGCCCACGTATTTCCTGCTGACGCTGCCGGACGCGGTGGCCGTGCAGAACCTGCTGCTGGCCAGCTTCAAGTCCGCCGTGTTCGGAGTGCTCATCGCCCTGATCGGTTGCCACTGGGGCCTGCGGGTCAAGCCCAACACACAGAGCCTGGGCGAAGGCACCACGGCCTCGGTCGTGACCTCGATCACCGCGGTGATCCTGGTGGACGCCCTGTTTGCGGTCTTGTTCAAGGACGTGGGCATCTGATGGCACGCAACAACGACACCCACGAGCCCATCATCCGCATCCGCGGCCTTTGGACTCAGTTCAAGTCGCCGGGTCGCGACGTGGTGATCCACCGCGATCTGGACCTGGACGTTCAGCGCGGCGAATTGCTGGCCCTGGTGGGCGGTTCGGGTACCGGCAAGACCGTGCTGCTGCGCCAGATGCTCGGACTGGAGACCCCCGCTCGCGGTGATGTGCAGGTGCTGGGCCACTCGCCCATGGAGCTGGCCAGCATGGGCGCTGCGCGGCGGGTGGGCATGTTGTTCCAGCATGGCGCCCTGTTCACGGCGTTCAACGTGCTGGACAACATCGCCTTTCCACTGCGCGAGCAAGGCATGCTGCCGGCCGATCTGGTGCGCGACGCTGCAATGGTCAAGTTGCAGATGGTGGGGCTGTCACCCGACGCGGCTGAAAAAATGCCGGCAGACCTGTCGGGCGGCATGATCAAGCGCGTGGCCCTTGCCCGTGCGCTGATCCTGGACCCACCCTTGCTGCTGCTGGACGAACCCACCGCGGGGCTCGACCCGGACAGCTCCGATGCCTTCGTGAGCCTGCTGCGCTCCCTGCACCGCGACCTGGGCCTTACGGTCGTGATGGTCACGCACGACCTGGACACCTTGTTCGAACTGGCCACCCGCATCGCCGTGCTGGCCGAACAGCGTGTGATCACGGCGGGTGCGCCGCTGGAGGTGATCGCCTTCGACCACCCGTTTGTGAGGCAGTTCTTTCTGGGTGAGCGCGGTCAGCGTGCGATGGAGCTGCTGCGCGAGTACCCGTTTGTGGTCTGAGGGCCACTACTTCTTGCGCGTGCCCAACATCACCACCGTGGCCACCACGATGACGGCGCCGACCACCTGAACCGAGGCGATGGTTTGCCCCAGGATGGCCCAGGCCAGCACCAGCGCAAAGACAGGCTCGACGTTCATGATCGCCGAATTGCCCACCACACCCAGGCGCGGCAACACGGTGAACATGATCGTGAAGGCCGTGCCGTACAGAAAGGTCAAAGCGGCAAGGCCCCACCATCCGGATGCGGCCTTGGGCAGCTGCGGGCCGCCTTGCAGCAGCACGAGGACCAGGGCAAGCGCGCCCGTGATGGCCAGCGTGGTGAGCGTGCGCACGCGGCCATCAACGGCGCCGGCTTCGTGTTGTGTCACCACCATGGCCAGGCCGAAGGTGGACCCGGCGGTGAGCGCAAACGCCACGCCCGCGCCGATGCGACCCCAGTGCGCGGAAGCGCCCAGACCCGACGCGGCGCCAAAGACGTCCAGCGCCAGGGTCAGACCGAACAGCAGCACGGGCATGGCCACCAACAACTGCCGCGCAACCGGTTCGCGGTACAGCACCCGAGCCCAGATCGCGGCCCAGATCGGATAGGAATTGAATGCCAGCAGCGCCAGCGCCACGGGCAGGCGCGCGACGGCGGAATACAGGCAGTAGCTCTGGACGGCAATGAGCAGACCGATGACCGGCAGCATGCGCCCGTGCCGCGCCGTGAAGCGCTGGCGCACGCGCAGGACCACAACGATCAAGCCCACCACCGCAGCGGTGATCAGCGAGCGGAAACTGACCGCTGTGGCCACGTCGACGCCCGCATTGAAGGCCAGGCGCGCCGCCACATGGTTGGCGCCCATCATCAGGGCGATGAGCAGCAGGGTGGCGAAGGCCGTGGCGCTGAGCGCTCGCGCCCCCGGGGCATTCAATACAGGCCTCGCACACGCCCATGCAGGCGCGCCAGGCCATACAGCGTATCGGTCTGGGGTGTGGGCACGCCGGTGATGCGGCCCAACTCGCGCACAGCACCCACCAGGGCATCGAGCTCCACAGGGCGCCCAGCCTCGACGTCCTGCAGCATCGAGGTCTTGAACGGCCCCAGCTTGCGCGTGACCGCGTGACGGTCCTCGGGTTGTTGTTCGATCGGTATCCCGATGCGTGCGCCGATCTCGCGGGCCTCGAGCATGATCGCCGAAATGAAGCCACGCACCAGCTCGTCGTCCAGGATGAGGTCGGTGGTGGCACCCGTGATGGCGCTCACGGGGTTGACCGTCATGTTGCCCCAGAGCTTGAACCAGATGTCCTTTTGAATTTCGGCTGAAACATGGGCCTCGATGCCACCGGCGCGCAGCGCTGTGGCGACGGCCTGCAGCCTCGCCGTCGTGCCGCCCGCAGGCTCGCCCAGGATGATTCGATTGCCCATCTTGTGCAACACATGCGCCGGCCCCGCCAGGGCGCAGCTGCAGTGCACGACACCGCCCACCACCTTGGCGGCGGGGATTGCGCGCGCGACGCTGCCATCGGCATCGACACTGCGCAGCGGCGTGCCCGCATGCGCGCCGCCAAAGCCGTCCAGGAACCACCAGGGCACACCGTTCATGGCCGTCAGCACGGTGGTCTGCGGTCCCGACAGGGCCGCCACGGCTGCCGCCACGGCGGCCAGGGCGGGTGCTTTCACGGCGACGACCACGAGATCCTGGGGGCCCAGCTCCTGGGCCAGACTGGCGGCGCGTACCGGGAAGGACTCCAGGCGCCCTTCGCGCTCGATGCGCAGCCCCTTCGACCGCAAGGCGGCCAGCGTGTCACCACGGGCAAAGGCCGACACCGAGCAGCCCGCCCGCGCAAAACCGGCCGCCAGCCAGCCACCAATCGCGCCGGCGCCGACGATGCAGA
>CAYNWR010000044.1:0-11731 GCA_964400915.1 uncultured Burkholderiaceae bacterium | reverse complement strand
GTGTCGATTGCAGCCTGTGTGTGCAGGTCTGCCCCACCGGCATCGACATCCGCAAGGGCCTGCAATACGAATGCATCGGCTGTGGCGCCTGCGCCGATGTGTGCGACACGGTGATGGACAAGGTGGGTTATCCGCGAGGCCTCGTGCGCTATTCCACGCAGAACGCCGTGGCCCAGGGCTGGAAGCGACAGCAGATCCTGCAGCACCTGGTGCGACCCCGCATCCTGGTCTACACCGCCTTGCTGGGCATCCTCACCATCGGCCTGCTGGTCAGTCTCGCCTTGCGCACGCCGCTCAAGGTTGACGTCGTTCGCGACCGCGCAGCGCTGGCGCGCATCGTTCCTGGCGGCAAGCTCGAGAACATCTACCGCCTGCAGATCATGAACGCCACCGAGCGCGTGCAGAACTACCGGGTGTCGGTGCGTGGGATCAATGGCGTCGAGCTGGCTGAAGGCGCTGATCGTTTTGCCGTGGGCCCTGCGCAGGCGCGTTGGGTGGCCTTGCATGTGCACTTGCCAATCAACGCCGCCGCGCCCGGGTCACACCCCATCGTGTTCGAGATCCAATCCGTCGACGCGGCGGACCATGTCGCCGAGAAATCCGTTTTCCTCGTGCCACGCTGAGCCGCCCCAACAACCCAAGCACCCCTGGAGACTGTCATGACAACCTCGGCACCCAACCCCCAAGCCACCGGCCAGGCCTGGTGGCGATACGGACACGTGTGGCTGGTCATTGGTGGTCCCGCCCTGGTGGTGCTGGCATCGTTCGTGACGCTCTGGTTGGCCATCCGCACACCTGATCCCGTCGTGGCCGAGGATTACTACCGGCGGGGTGTCGAGATCAATCGCACCCTCTCCGACGCGCCCACGCGAACCGGCGCCGCCTGGGTCGAAGGGTCGACGATGGCGCCCGCGCAGCAGGCCCGCAACCATGCCGTCACGCCCGTCCAGGCGGGTGGCAAACCCTGACGGGCGTTGCTCGATGAACCGCGAACCCGCTGACAGGGCCGTCGACGTGTCCGGGGGGGCTGTCGACGACAATCTGACCGATGAAGCGCCTGTTGCCGAACCGCCCACATGGGTCGTGCGCCTCATGTGGATCGCATGGCCAGCCTTCTTGCTGGCTGGCGTGATGGAAATCGTGGTGTTTGCGTTCGTCGATCCACAGGATCTGACCTGGCGCGGCCATGCGCTGGGCCTGTCGCGTGTGGGCACCTATTCGATGGCGTTCTTTGCCTTCTGGATCGTGATCGCCGCCGCCTGCTCGCTCACGTCGCTGCTAGCCTTCGGAACCGAGGACAGGCCCTAGCCCATGAGGTGTTTGCGCAGGGGCGCAGCACACAGTTGGTCGATCCACCAGCGCAAGGCACGGCCGTTGTCACCCGCTCGCCATGCCAGCGTGGCCTGGCTGGGCGGATGAGGGGTTTGTACATCCAGCACTTTCAGGGTGCCGGCCCGCACATGCGTTGACACCAGCGGCCTGGGCAGAAATCCACAGCCGGCGCCTTGAAGAATGGCCCGCAATTTGGACGGGTTGTCCGGCACGAACAGACGCTCGCGCGCATCCAGCAGACCCCGCGGCAGGCGGGGCAGATCGCGGGTGGTGTCGCCGATGCTCACCGAGCGGTGCTCGGCGATGACGCCGTTGGCGATGACACCCTTGAGCTGTGCCAGCGGATGGTCACGGGCCACCACGAAGACGAAGTCGATGCTGAACAGCGGCCGCGACTCGAAGCCACCCCCCAACGGGCCATCGGCCGGTGCCCCGACGATGAGGTCGGCGCGGCTGGACAGCAGGGCATCCCAGGTGCCCGCCACCGCCTCGCGCTGGATGTTCAGGCTGGTCTGGGGCGCTTCGCGCAGGAAGGCCGCTGCCAGATCGACCACGGGTTCGATGCGGATCACTTGATCGAGGGTGATCGCCAGCGATGGCTCCCAGCCCGTCGCGATGGTCTGCACGTCTGCATCGAAGGCTTGCGCTTCGCACAAAAGGCGTCGACCGCGCTCCAGCAGCAGGCGACCCTCGCGGGTGAAGCGCGCGCGTCGGCCCGATCGATCGAACAGGGTCAGGCCCAGCTGCTGCTCCACGCTGCGCACGATGTGCGTGACCGCCGAGGAAACCACGAACAGTTCCTGAGCGGCTGCCGTGAAGGACCCCAGGCGGTCGATGGCATCGAGAACGCGGATGGCGTCCAGCGAAACCCGGTGTTGCCGTCGATTCAAAGATGAGCTCCATGCAACGCCACGCTCAAAACTTTTCAATGGACGGCGCGGCGCGTGCTTCCTATTCTGCGCGCCTGTTCGAAGCATTCCAAGACAACCAGCCCCGTGCGAGCCCTCCCTTGACCGCCGTCGCCCCTTCCGACCCAGAATCCTTTGACGTGGCCATCGTCGGCCTGGGCCCAACCGGCGCCACCCTGGCGGCCTTGCTCGGCCGCATGGGCATCCGGGTTCATGTCGTGGAGCGCACCGCTCAGGTCTACCCGCAGCCGCGCGCGGTGGGCTTTGATCACGATGCGATGCGCATCTTCCAGGCCATCGGCGTCACCGGTGCCCTGGAGCCGCACATCGCGCCATTCAACGTTGGCGAATACCACGGTGTCGACGGGCAGGTGATCCGCCGGGTGCTCCACATCGATCCACCGTACCCCCTGAGCTGGGCCCCGGCCTACACCTGCGACCAGCCCGGCGTCGAAGCCTGCCTGCGCACCGCGCTGGATCACATGCCCCATGTCCAGGTGGGCCTGGGGGCAACGCTGGAGCACTTCGAGCAGGACCGCGACGGTGTCCGGTGGACCGCGCGCGACGCCGATGGGCAACTGCGGACCCGCCAGGCGCGTTTTCTGGTTGCCTGCGACGGCGCTTCCAGTTCGGTTCGACGCAGCCTGGGCATCGAGCTGGACAGCCTTGACTACGACGAAGCCTGGGTGGTGGTCGATGTGCGGGTGCAGCCGCACGCCTTGGGCCAGCTGCCGCGCACCAACGTGCAGTACTGCGAGCCCTCCAGGCCCTGCACCTTCATCACGTGCCCGGGCCCGCACCGGCGGTGGGAGTTCATGACCCTGCCGGGCGAGGACGGCGAGGGTGCCGTCTCGCAAGAGCGCTTGTGGGCCCTGCTGTCGCGCTGGTTGCAACCGGGGCAGGCCGACATCTGGCGGGCGGCCGCCTACCGCTTTCATGCCCTGATTGCGCGGCGCTGGCGCGAGGGCCGGGTGTTTCTGGCCGGCGACAGCGCCCATCAGACGCCCCCGTTTCTCGGGCAGGGCATGTGCCAGGGCCTGCGCGACGCGGGAAACCTGGCCTGGAAGCTGGCGGCCGTTGTTCGCGGCCAGGCGCCGATGGCGCTGCTGGACTCGTACGAACACGAACGCAGCCAGCACGTGGCCGAGACCACCCGTCTGGCCAAGGAGTTCGGGCGCATCATCTCTGAACGCGATCCGCAGCGGGCCCGCGAGCGCGACGCGCGCATGCTCGCCGAAGGTGGTGGCGGTCCACAGGTCATGGTGCGGCAAGAGTGGATCCCCGGCTTGCGCCAAGGCTGGATCGACCCGGCATCGCCGGGTGCGGGTGCGGTGTTTCCGCAGCCCATGGTCCGCCACGCGGGCCAGGCGCCCCAGCGTCTGGACGATCTCACCGGGCCCTGCTGGCGTCTGGTGGGCTCGGTGGCGCCGTCGCGCCAATTTGCAGCCCAGCTCCACCAACTGGGCCTGCCCATGGTGGTGATCCATGCAAGCCCATCCGAAGCCATCGGACAGCCGGGTGTGCAGGATGTCGTGGAGGAGTCAACGCTGATCCAGGCGTGGTTGAACCGCCTGGGCGCTTCCTTTGCGCTGGTGCGACCCGACAGCTATGTGCTGGGCACGTATGCCCGCGAAGACCAGGTCGCAGCCGCCATCGCCCGGTACATCACCCCTCCGGCCGGATGACCGATGCGGCTGTGTGCAAACCCTTCTTTCTCAGCAACCACCAGGAGACCACATGATCAAGAAACAGCGGCGGGCCATCGTTCGATGGGGTGCGACAGGTGCGGCCAGCGCCCTGCTGGGCTGGCCACAGTGGACCTTGCGTGCCCAGGACTACCCCAGCAAACCGATCCGGTTTGTGGTGCCCGTGCCACCGGGCGCGGGCCCCGACGTGGACGTGCGCCAGATGGCAACACGCCTGGGACAGCTGCTGGGCGGCACGGTGGTGATCGAGAACCGGCCGGGCGCTGCCGGGCGCATCGCGACCGACGCCGTCGTCAAGTCGGCTCCGGATGGCTACACGTTTCTGGTCGGCACACCCACGGCCTTGGTCAGCGGGCCCATGCTGTATGCCAATCTGCCCTACGACGCCAAGCGTGACCTGGTCCCCGTCAGCCTGATCTCCACCACCGCCTATGCACTCACGGTGAATGCGGCTGTTCCGGCTCCCACCGCTGCTGCCTATGCCGCGCTGGCAAAGGCGGATGCGCGCTTCGCCAACGCCGGCACCTTGGGTGTCGGTGCCGCCACCCATCTGGCGGGCGAGTGGTTCAGCGCGGTGGCGAATGCGGGCCTCAAGTTCATCCACTACAACACCTCCACCCCGTACAGCGATCTGATCTCGGGCCAGATTTCCTCGATACTCGAGGCGGTGCTGCCCGTGCTGGGGAACGTGCGGGCGGGCCGCCTGCGGGTGCTGGCCATCTCTGGCAAGGCGCGTTATCCGCAACTGCCCGACGTACCGACCTTCGCCGAGGCGGGTTATCCCACCTACGACCCGCTGGTGTGGATCGGTCTGCTGGCCCCCACGGGGACGCCGTCGGCCATCGTCGCCCGTGTCAGCGCAGCGATTGCGCAGGTGGCGCGCGAGCCGGACATCGTGGCGCAACGGCGCGAGGCGTTCAGCGATTCGGTGGGAAGCACGCCCGAGCAGTTCGCCGCCTTTCTGGATGGGGAGCGCGCCAAGTGGGGCGCCGTCATCCGGCAGGCCAATGTCAAGATCGAAGGCTGATCATTCGCCGTCGGCTCGCATGACCCAACCCGCGGACTTTCGTCCCTTCGTTCCCACCCTGGACTACCCGCGGGTTGCCGCGATGCATGGGCGCGATGCCGATCAGCATGCCGCTGCGGCCATGGCCAACCCGGTACCGCGCGCGCTGCTGATCGATCCATGGGAGCAGCTCTACAACGAGCCGTTTCGCGGCATCACCACCGATGGCCATTGCCTGCAGGGCCTGTTCGGGCTGGGCGAGCACGGCGCGCCCACGCGGGCCATGTTCGACGCCGCGACAGCCTTGATGTCGGTCCTGTCGCCCCAGGAACGCAAGGCGCTGCTCTTGCCCATCGATGACCGGCAATGGCGTCGATGGAACAACACGGAGATGTACCTTTATCCGTATGGCCTGCGGCTGGATGAGGTTTCCCCCAACACGCGCGATCACCTGCTGGGGCTGATGCGTGCGAGCCTGTCGGCGCCCGGATTCGAAAAGACCCGACAGGTCATGCGCTTCAACCACTTTTTGGGCGAACTCGCCCTGAACACACGGGTGTTGGGCGAGTGGAGCTACAACATGACCCTGTTCGGGGCGCCGTCCACCGAATCGCCGTGGGGCTGGCAGATCACAGGCCACCACCTCGCGCTCAATTGCCTCGTGATCGGCGGGCAGATGGTGCTGACTCCAGCGTTCATGGGGGCGGAGCCGAACCATGCCGATGTCGGTCCGCTGGCTGGGCAGCGCCTGTTTGAAGACGAGGAACGGGGCGGCCTGGAACTGATGCGGTCCCTCACCGACGCGCAGCGTGAGCGGGCCATCCTGTACCACGCCAGTGTGGGCGGCGATCTGCCCGCGGGGCGTCGCCACCGTGCCGATCAATTGCACCTGGGGGGGGCCTTTCAGGACAACCGCGTCGTGCCGTACGAAGGGGTTGCGGTGAAGACCTTCACCCGTTTGCAGCGCCAGCAGCTGCTGGATCTGTCGCAGGCCTACATCGCGCCCCTGCCCAATGGGCCACGCACCGCGCGCATCGAGGAGATCGAGCGGCACCTGGACCACACCCACTTCTGCTGGATCGGCGGGACTGCGGAACACGACACCTTTTACTACCGCATCCAGAGCCCGGTGGTGATGATCGAATTCGACCACCACTCGGGCGTGTTTCTGACCAACGAGCTGCCGGCGAAGTTTCATGTCCACACCATCGTTCGAACGCCCAACGGCAACGACTACGGCAAGGACCTTCTGCGCCTGCACCACGCACGCGATCACCATCCCGGGTCTGCGCCTGGGCGCCGGGCCGAACACATCGAGCATCGCGGCATGCATCGCCATGCAGACGGCACTGTCCACGCCGACCACGACCATCATGCCGATCACGGGGAGGGCCATACGCACGCGCACCCGCACCCGCACCACGATGACCAGGCCCCGCACCATCCCAAGTAGGCCCTGCGGCACCGGGCATGCATGCCATACTGGAATCTTGACGAAAGGAGTGTCATGGATCTGGGAATCAAGGGTCGCAAGGCCGTTGTGTGTGCGTCGTCCCAAGGCCTGGGCCTGGCCTGCGCCACGGCCCTGGCGCGCGAGGGCTGCGAGGTGTGGATCAACGGGCGCAACGCCCAGCGCCTGGCCCACGCGCAGGGCGAAGTTGCTGCACAGACTGGCGTCACGCCGCATGCGATCGAGGCCGACATTGCCACCGAGGCCGGCCGGCAGGCCGTGATCGAGGCATGCCCGCAAGCCGATATCCTGGTCAACAACAACGCAGGCCCACCACCGGGGGAATTGCGCGATTGGGATCACGCCGCCTGGCTGGCGGCGCTGGAGTCGAACATGCTCGCACCGATTCTGTTGATCCGGGCACACCTGCCGGGCATGCGCGAGCGCAAGTTCGGGCGCATCGTCAACATCACTTCCGCCATGGTCAAGAGCCCGAGGCCGCACATGGCGCTGTCCACCACGGCACGCACGGGGCTCACGGCGTTTTCCAAGGCGATGTCCTTTGAGGCGGCGGTCGACAACGTGACGATCAACAACCTGCTGCCCGAGCGCATCGACACCCCGCGCCAGAAGTTTCTGGCCGAGCGCATGGTGAAGATGCACCACATCGACTATGCAGAGGCGCGGCGGCGCATCGTCGAGACGGTGGCAGCCAAACGCTTCGGCACGCCCTCTGAGTTCGCCGATGCCTGCGCCTTTCTGTGCAGCGCACAGGCGGGTTTCATTTCGGGCCAGAACCTGCAACTGGACGGCGGTTCCTTCCCCGGCCTGATCTGATGAACACCATGCCAGCAACGGCCACCCCATCCCCCCTGGAACTGGCGCACCGCCTGGAGCGGGAACGCGCCCAGGCAATGCGCGACAACGATCAGGCGGCGTTGTCCCGGATGCTGGCCGACGACCTGGTCTATGTGCACTCCAGCGGCGGCGCCGACAGCAAGCGCAGCTACCTGGCCCACCTGGCGCAGGGCACGATCCGTTACCTGAGCCTGAGCTTGTCTGACGTCGCCCTGGTGCGGGCCCAGCCCGATCTGGTCGTGCTGACCGGGCGCATGAGCGCCCAGGTCGTGCGAGGCGAACGCCAGATTGTGGTGAGCAGTGTCTATCTGGCCGTGTGGACGCACGGTGTTGACGGCTGGCAGTTGGTGGCTTTTCAGGGCACCGGCGTCAAACCGGCCTGACCCGAACACAGCGCCTTGGGGCCACCAGGCCCCACGCCCGACGGGGGGCGGCCTGCCTACTGGCAAGGCGCGGTGTTGACGAAGCGTTCCAGCGCCGGGCGGTCCAGCACCCGCACCTGGCGTTGCTTGACGTCCAGCACACCATCTTCGGCCAGTTTGGACAAGGTGCGGCTGACGGTCTCGAGCTTGAGGCCCAGGTAACTGCCGATTTCCTCGCGTGTCATGCGCAGGATCACTTCCGTGCTGGAGAAACCCCGGGCCTGCAGGCGTTTGAGCAGGTTCAACAAGAAGGCGGCCACGCGCTCCTCGGCGCGCATGCTGCCGAGTAGCAGCATGACACCGTGCTCGCGCACGATTTCGCGGCTCATCACCTTGTGCACGTGGGTCTGCAAGGCCTTGATCTCGCGCGAGACCTCCTCGAGCTGCGCATACGGCATCACGCAGATCTGCGAATCCTCCAGCGCGACGGCGTCGCAGGTGTGCTGGCCGTTGACGATGCCGTCCAGCCCCATGATTTCGCCAGCCATCTGAAAGCCCGTCACCTGCTCGCGCCCATCTTCCAGGCTCACGGTGGTCTTGAAGAACCCGGATCGAATGGCATACAGGGCGCGAAACTCCTGGTCGCGCGCATACAACGACTCGCCGCGCTTGATCATCTGGCGCTTGCTGACCAGGGCGTCCAGGCGGGTCATTTCGTCGGGGTCGAGCCCGACCGGCAGGCAGAGTTCGCGCATGTTGCAGGCGGAACAGGCGACGCGCAGGCTCTCGGTGTTCATGCCCTTATTGTGCCCCGACTCGCCACACATCCACACTGGACTTGATGTTCGTCAAGGCAAGGGGGGTCTGCAGCAGGCACATTGCGCAAAAAACCGTGTTGAGGAGGGTGTGCCGGTCCGCTGCGATGGTCCGGGGCGCCCCAGCCAGCGCCTGCCCACGCCATGTCGATCGAACTTACCGAACTTCTCGCCCAGCACGACCGACCGGGGCCGCGCTACACCTCCTACCCCACGGCCGACCGCTTTGTCGAAGCTTTCACCTGCGAGGACCTGGGCCGAGCGCTTGATGATCGCCGGGCCACGCCGCAGGCCTTGCGCTCGCCCCTGTCGGTGTACGTGCACGTGCCGTTTTGCGAGTCGCTTTGCTATTTCTGTGCCTGCAACAAGGTGGTGACACGCCACCGCGAGCAGGCCGTGCACTACCTGGATTTGCTCGAGCGCGAGATCGATCTGTGGTGCACCCGCCTGGGCAGCCGCGAGCGCGTCACCCAGTTGCACCTGGGCGGCGGCAGCCCCACCTTCCTGGACAACGCCGGTTTCGAACGGCTCATGGGCATGTTGCACAAGGCCTTTGTGCTGGGTCCGCAGGCCGAGTGTTCGATCGAGGTCGACCCGCGCACGGCCGATGCCGCCCGCATCGCCTTCCTGGCCCGCATGGGCTTCAATCGCCTGAGCCTGGGGGTGCAGGATTTCGATGCCGACGTGCAGAAGGCGGTGCACCGAATCCAGCCGCTGGCGATGGTCGAGGAATGCCTGGATGCCGCCCGCCAGGCCGGATTCGCCTCGGTCAATGTCGACCTCATCCATGGCCTTCCACTGCAGACGCGGGCCAGCTTTGCGGCGACCATCGAGCAAGTGGCCCGGCTGCGGCCCGAGCGCATCGCGCTGTACGCCTATGCGCACCTTCCGCAGCGGTTCAAGCCGCAGCGGCGCATCCACGCCGACCAGCTGCCCGACACGGCCGAACGCCTGTGGATGATGGCCCATGCCCGCGAGGCGCTGGCAGCAGCCGGATACGATTACATCGGGATGGACCATTTTGCCTTGCAGCATGACGCCCTGGCCGTGGCGCGCCGCCAGGGGCGTCTGCATCGCAACTTCCAGGGCTACAGCACGCAACCGGACTGCGAACTGATCGGTCTGGGTGTGAGTGCCATCAGCCGCATGGGTGGGTGCTACAGTCAGAGCGTCAAGACGATCCAGGCCTATGGCGACGCGATTGCGCAAGGCTGCATTCCCGTGGAGCGGGGCGTCATCCTGGGCCGCGACGACCACATCCGGCGCGCGGTGATCATGGCGCTCATGTGTCAGGGGCAGATCGATTTCGAAGCGGTGGGATCGGCATGGTTGATCGATTTCAAGACCTATTTCGCACCCGAACTGCAGGCCCTGTCCGAGGACGAGGCCAATGGCTTGCTGACCATCGACAACTCGGGGATCGCGCTCACCCCGGGTGGCTGGCATGTCGTGCGCAGCGTGGCGATGCGCTTCGATCGATACCTGCAGCAGGCGCGTCCGCGGGTGACGGCAGCGGTTCAGGCCTGACGGCATGCTGCCCGAGTTGACGCTGGCCTTCTCGGGCCTGGCGATGGGCCTGGTCGGGGGGCCGCACTGCCTCGCCATGTGCACCGCGCCGTGTTCGCTGGTGGTCGGCACATCCAACCGCGTGACGCTTGGCGCGCGTGCCACCGGCACCGCCGAACCCCCGGCGCAGCGCATGCTGGGGTTTCAGTTGGGGCGCCTGGCGGGATACACCGCCATGGGCGCCGTGGCCGCTGCATCGCTGGACGCGCTGGGGTGGCTGACCGTGCAATCGGCGGCGTTTCGCCCGGTCTGGACGATGTTTCACGCAACCGCCTTGGTGATCGGACTGATGTTGCTGGTATTGGCCCGTCAGCCGCTGTGGATCGAGTCGGGTGCCCGGCGTGTCTGGTCCTGGGCTCGCACCACGGCCACAGCTGGCACGTCTGGGCTTTCCCCTGGCACCCCGCGCCGGCCACCCGTCTGGGTGATGGGCGCAGCCTGGGCCTTGCTGCCCTGCGGCCTGTTGTATTCGGCGCTGCTCGTTGCGGCCATGTCAGGCAATGCCTGGCGTGGCGCCATCGTGATGGCCAGTTTCAGCGTCGGTTCGGGCTTGTGGCTGGCGGCCGGGCCCTGGGTGCTGGGTCGGCTGCGCACCTGGCGTGGCGATGGCCTGGGCATCCGGCTGGGCGGCGCGTGCCTGGTGCTGGTGTCGGCCACGGCGCTGTGGCTCGCGCTGATGCACGACCAGGCGCCCTGGTGCGTCACCCGCTGACGTCCGGTACAAGGGATTTCGCGTCGATGTCGCGCCGGTGGGGCCAATGCTGGACATAATCGCAAGCTCCAGATCCATAGTGGCCCGGTGGGTTCCGGGTTGCTGCCGCTACCAAAATCGCCTTGAGTACCGTTGTTGCCATCGAAGTCTCCAAACTGCGCAAGGGTTTGCATGTGCAGCTTGACCTTGGCTGGATGGACCACCCGTTTCCGCGCAGCAGCTTCAAGATCACCTCCCAGACCCAGATCGACACCTTGCGCAGCCTGGGCCTGCGCTATGTGAACGTTCGCCCCGATCTTTCCGATCCCGCCGAACCCGAGACTGAAGCAGCGCCTGTTGCTCCCGGCACGGGGGCCGATTCAAACGCAGACGGTGGCCTGGCCGCGATGGCCAAGGCCGATGCCGAAGCGCGGGCCAAGCGGCTGGCCGCCCAAAAGCATGGTCTGCAGGTCTGCGAGCGCCGGTTTGGCGAGGCAACCCGGCAATATCGCCAGATGCTTGACCAGATCCAGGCCAAGCCAGCAGAGGCTCGGGCGCTCGCGCGCGCGATGGTGGGCAATTGCGTGAACGAGCTTCTGACCGATGGCGAGACAGCGATCCGCCTGCTGGGTGATCACATGGGGGATCGGGCGGTCCTGCATCCGGTCAACGTGATGATCGGCAGCCTGTTGCTGGGCAAGGCACTGGGCCTGAGCGAAAGCGAACTCGTCTGGCTCGGCAAGGCCGCCCTGTTGCACGACATCGGCAAACTGCAGTTGCCCGATCGGGTTCGGCACCTGGACGCCCAGAACTTCTCGTCGGCCGAAATCCGCATGTACCAGGAGCACGTGGCCCTGGGCGTGGCGCAGGCGCGCAAGATGGGCATGCCGGTGGCCGTCATCCTGGCCATCGCGCAGCACCACGAACTGGCCGACGGCACGGGTTTTCCCAAGAAGCACACCGACGCCGACCTGGCCGTGCCCGGCAAGATCCTGTGTCTGGTCAACCGCTACGACAACCTGTGCAACCCGCCCAAG
>CAYNWR010000043.1:0-11750 GCA_964400915.1 uncultured Burkholderiaceae bacterium | reverse complement strand
CCACCTGTGCCACCTGTGCCACCTGTGCCACCTGTGCCACCTGTGCCACCTGTGCTACCGGAGCAAGTGTGCACCGCTGTATCGGATGGATTTCCCAACGTGTCAAACTGCGCACTAGCGTACCAACTCAGGTAACAGGCTTCATCACCAATAATGTAGGTGTTGATCTCAAATTGGCTTCCACCAGGAATGCTGAGCAAATTGAGATAGATGTAGCCACCTTGACTGACCTGAAAGCCGGGTTCGGGGTTGAGGCCAGACATCGAAAGCACCCCACTCGCCGCAGGAGAATAGAAGCGAAGTTCCTCCCCGTTGACCAACCGCTTTAAGGTGTTGACAGTGGACGTAACCGCCGTGATTGGCGTAATTTCGTTCGCGGTACTTGTTGGAACAGCGCGAAACTTGGCGGCAGCCTTGGATTCTTCGGGGAAAGCAAATGGAAGGCCGAGGATGTTCAGAGCCTTAGTCCCGGGGGGAATAAAAATTTTTAAGCGAGAGCTTGGGGGGTTGCCGTGTGAAGTACTCAGAACCACTTCACCGCCACTGCGAACAAGTCCACTAGAAGGACCTGAGGGTGAGTAGGCGTCCTTGTAACCCGTATACACGTTGCGGACCAAGGCTGTGTAGTCACTTGCCGCTTGAGCCCAAACCTGTGCAATTGGGAAAGTCACCAGAAACACAAGAAGAAATACCCATCGGAAGTGTTGCAATGTATTTCTATTCACGATCAATCTCACATTTGGACACAAGAGACGGACAAAGCAAAGCGCCACCAAGTTTCCTTGGTGGCGCTTTCGAGATAACGCGTATCGATGCTACGCGAAAATCAACTTAGTTTGCTGCCGGATTGTAGGTGCTCGGGGCATATTGCCACGTACCCTGCAAATTACCCATCGTGGTATCCCAGTTGATGTAGGTCACGATCGCCGGAGAACCAGCAGCACCGAAGTTGTTGTTGTTTGCCTTCGAGCGGGTATCCGAAACGTCGGTCGTGATCGCCACGTTCATCCAGCCCTTGGTGAACGTCTGCGTGTTGACCTGGGTTGCCGTGCTGTTACCGATAGAACCACCAGTTGCGACCAACACCACATTCACTTCACGCGGAAGGCTGACAATGCTGGCCGGCGTACACGGCGAGAACGTGCAACCAACAGTACCCAGAACATTCTCTTCCTCATCGCGCACCGAATAAGTCACCGGGACCGCAGTACCGACATCGTTCACGGCATCATTGACAACGGGGAAAAACGGCGCGTACTGAGAGTCGAGACTAAGGTTAAACGTTTCCTTTGTGGGGAACGTCACAACACCGTACGTAAACTGACCAGCAGCGTTATTGTACGGAATCACATAGTTCGAAGCCCACAAGGCATCTTCAAGCTGCTGCTTAGTCGTCAGGGCATTACCGTTCGCCAGCGTGGTCAGCCTGCCAACAGAGTGATAGGTAACGTTGTCATAGTCTTTCAACGTCGTCATGCGCAACGACATGCTGTTACCGTTTGTCGGGTTAAACAGTTTGGTAATACCAACCAACACGTTGTCCGTGTCAGCGGCCGTAATCGGCGTCGCCGCGGTGCAAGCAGCCGCATAGGCTGCAAGAATCGCACTCTTGGCAACAGGAGCAGCGCCAAGCCCACGCATCATTCGGGTTTCGAAGATATTGACATATCCGGCAGTCACGGGAATCGTGAAACGAGCCTGCGTTGAATCAAATCCCGAGGTTCCTGTTGCCGACGGGCAATTGTTCGCCCCATTGGCAACAGTAATCGAAGACGGATCAGTGCTGGAAACACCCACGGAACCGTCAGCATTTTGCTGCACGGTACCCACCCACACGTCACCGGGGCTCAGGAAGATCAAGAAGTCCAAAATTTCCTGGCTTCGGCCGGGAGCGTGGAACACGACCTTGGCAACTGCGGAGTCAACGGTGTTCGTGTTGATCACCTTCAGCTCGGTCCTCCAGCCGCCACCGGTCATGAACAACGGAGCGATCAGAAGATCACCCTTACCACCATGGGAGACCTCAACCGCAGCAGCGGAGCCGGCCATGAGCATTGCACCCACTGCAGCGGCAAGAGATTTTTTCATCATCACGTTATTTCTCCTAACAGATTGAAACAAAAGTACCGACAAAGGACCGATGTTGCCCAGCCTACAGAGTACCGAGTGTACACCAGAACAATCCACCCGTTTCGACTCGGTCATGCAAACAAGCATGGACTGTGGGTCAGATGGTAGCGAAACCGTCCCTACAGGACAACGCCAAGGACCAAAACTTGTGTTGCCAGTCACACGGACACAACGAATTGTTGCGGCTTGACAACATCCCCTGCAATTTGCGACCAAGCAACACTTTAACCCCGAACGCTCAGCGAATACCTGTCAGCATGTGGTCATCCGTGCGATGCCACCACTTTCCATCGATCAAGGCCCAGTTTTCGATTCGACTGATTTTCTCGATTCGCCCTCCATCGGGGTTGACCAACCCAAGCACCAAGGTCAACCTGGCTTTGCCTGGCTCTGGCTCGACATACTCAGAAACCTCCATCGATTGCAACGCCCATGCGCCCGCATGGTAGGGAACATAAAAACGCTCCGACAGAGGTATGTCCGCGCGCTCCATCTGAAATCGCTTGGCCCAGTCTCGATCCAAGTAGGCTTGCCAGAATTGTTCAAAGCGCGGAAGAAGTCCATTTGAACTGATTTGGTCCTTGACCTGCGGGCCCGCAAAGACAATGGAAAGCAATTTGCCCTGACCGACACCTTGTCGTTCGATTGGCTGCTGGCGATTGGCCGGCGATGCCGAGGGATCAACGGCGCAACCGAACAGATTCGCAGCCATTGCGGCCACCAGACACGCTTTGGTGAACGACCTGGGCACCGCAAACTTGAATGTCGATAGACGCTCGGTCATAGATTGCCTCACAGGCTTGAGATCGTACATTTTTGATAGCAACATCTCGTTGATTTGTGTTCCACCGATTCGCGCAGCAGATTCGACAATTGGAACAATCATTCAACCACGAAGCGGCGCATACAAGATTTGCCCAAGTGTTCGCGGCCATTGGCCACGCGTGGTGTCAGTGGTGGATCACCAGCGGCTCGGATTTGTTCCCCCGCCCTCGGATCCCGGATGGCCCGCCCTATCCGGATGGCCATCTGGCGTACCCCTCTATCTGCAAACGTCCCTGGTTGGAGCCGATTCGCTGAACGCATTGGCAACTGACGCTCGCTGACCAGGACGCATTCGGTTGTGACGCTATCGGCGCGGGGGCAATGCTGTGCCAGCGTCACCAACTCCTCAAGCGCGTCGAATGCAAGGAAGTGCCCAGCGTCCAGGGCGATCGCCCATGTGGCTTGACGCGCCCGCTCGCTCAAATCGGTGGCAGCCTCCACAGCCTGCGTGGGATTGCGCAATTGGACCCTCCGGTCCAACGCCGCCACTTCATTGGCCGCCCGCACAAACACGTCGTCAGCGCCGGCCGGTAGCTCAATCACAGCCACCCAACCCGAAAACGTTTGTCGCGCAAGCGAGAAGAATTGGTAGAGCAGATCCTGGCATGTCAATGGAGTCATTGATATCACGACCGTCGGAGCTGGCAAACCACTGTTGTGCACCTCGCCATGAGCACCGACAGCCAGCCGCTGGGGGCGGGATCTATGTTCACCGACTCGTCGCACCCAATATCGAAAAGCGCGGCCTGCGCGTTTGCGGACCAAGCGCAAGAAGCCAAGGTCGCCCGCCACATCATGCCCAGCTTGTAGCGCCAGGCGCTCGGTCAATCGCCTTGCATCTTGGGCCAACACCCAGGCTTCTCGCATTGCATCCACCGATTCACGCGCCATGCGGTCCGAGACAGCCAATTCTTCTTTCATGGCTGAAAGCGATTTCAGCTGCCGGTCCCGATCTAGAGCGACTTCGGTCAATCGACGCTCAAGCTCGATGATGCGCCATTGATCAGGCGCGTCGTCGACAAGTGGTGACCTCAATCTGGGTGAAGACACCAGTGGCCAGACATCGGGGGCAATCAGCTCAACTGAGACACCCGCGGCAAGCGCGCGCTCGACATGTCCAGGCAAAGCATCCATGGCAGAGAGCAGCTCATGATCGCCGTCGGCGACGTTGCCCTTTCCAACACGATCAAGCGTGGCAAATATGTCCTCAAGCCGACGCCCGCCCAAAGACTGACGATGAGCAGAGCTCAGCGCGTCCAAGTAGACACCTGCAAACCAGTGCAATGCCCACTTGGGGTGCTGATAGGGTTCTACCCCGCTCCAAGTGATCTGGAAATCACGAAACCAATGCCGCAGACCCGACTCCGTCGCATTGAAAAAATGGTACGGATAGCCATGCTCTGGTTGAAGAAACGCTGTGTCGATCTTGGCAATGCCTCCAGGCTTGAGCACGCGCCGAACTTCGCGCGCCGCACTCTCTGGAAATTGAAGATGCTCAAACACAGCCTGGCTGAGTACCGCGCCGAATACACCCGCCCGAAAGGGCAAACGATCCGCAGATGCAACCACGTCCACCATGGGATAGGGAAAAATGTCCACCTGCACGACATGATCGATCCTCTGCAGCTTGCCACCCGCCCCAAGATCGAGCACCCATTGGTCACGACATTTGTCAATGATGCCCTGCGCCTTGGGGCTATACGGGTGTCGGGACACCTCGTCTCCCAATGCCGCATCCCCCGTATTGGCACTGGTCACGCCGGGCGGCAGCAGAATCGGGATTCCAGCTTCAATCGGATACTGAGCGGCACAAGACTCGCAATCCAATCGCACCATTTCCGAGATCGTCAAGCCCCCGCCACATTGAGGACAAGACAGCAAGGGCAAGAGTTTGTTCAGCCTTGTCAGGCTTGCATCAGAAGCGGGCAACATCACCAATAGAGTCTCAAAGCACTAGGCCTGCAAGCTGGCAACGCGAGGTGGCCAAGCGAGCGAAAAATCTTCTGATTGGCTCGTCAAGTTTGGGTTGTAGCAGGGATCATGATCGATCAAGTGTTGCCACCGACTCTGAAGCACATCGATTTCGCGTTTGAATCGAATCTGCTTTTCGGGCGTGTCTTCATAGCCACGTGTCAGGGACTCATGGTGAATCAAGCTTGCGTAAGGTGTCCAGTGATTTCGGTAACCCCTACTGTGCACCCGTAGACAAAAGTCAACATCGTTGAACGCAACCGCCAAACTCTCGTCCAGACCTTCGACCTCGTCGTAGATCCTTCGGCGCACCAGGAGACAGGCGGCGGTTACTGCTACAAAGTCCTGTGCCAGGACAGCCCGACCCATATAACCATGATGCCCTCGTGGCAAATGCTTATGCGCATGACCAGCGACCCCACACACCATGACCACACCAGCGTGTTGCAAGGTTTGGTTGGGATACCAAAGGCGGGCACCGACACACCCGACACCCTCCTCCAAGGCCGGGCCGACCATTTCGTCAAGCCAGTCCGGATGGGTGATCTCGATGTCGTTGTTCAGAAGCAGCACAAACTCACCGCGAGCACATTCACGCACGGCCCGATTGTTGAGCGCCGAGAAGTTGAAGGGCCGCTCGTCACGAATGACCTTGATCTCTGACCTGGATTGGCGCTCGTCCATGAGCGCCAATGCGGCGGGGTCGTCACTGCCATTGTCAATGACACAAACTTCAAAATTAGGGTAGGTGGTTATCTGCAAACTGTCCAGGCACTGACGCAGCAAATCGACACCATTGCGAGTAGGAATGATGATCGAGACCAATGGAACTGGCTGCGGTAGGGACCATCGAATTCGGTACATGCCAGGCGCCTCGTCCGCAGAAACGGCCTCGCCCGCCAGTCCACGCCTGACCAGGTGATCGTTCAACGCGCGCTGCCCCGCAGCAAATGCATACGACTTGTTGGAATGCCCACTGGCCGTGCTGGCCATGCCCGCCCGCCAGTGATACAGAACCTCGGGTATGTGATGTATGGCATCGGCTGAAATGGCATCGACAGCACGCAGCACAAGGTCGTAGTCTTGTGCGCCGTCAAAACCAGTGCGCATGCCTCCGATCGAGCGGATCAATTCACGTTCCATCGCAAGGAAATGGCAAGCGTAATTGTGTGAGCGCAGAAGCCCCAGGTTGAAATCCGTCTTGAAATACGGATCGAAACGACGCCCAGCGTCGTCGATCTTGTCCTCGTCGCTGTAAATCATCCGCGCCTGCGGGTGGCCCCCAAGCGCCTGCGCCACCCGAAGCAGGGCATGCGGACGGAGTTCATCGTCTTGATCCAGAAAACAAACCCACTGCCCGGTCGCAAGCCCAAGCGCATCTGCGGTCGCGGCCGCGATGTGTCCGTTGACCGCACGAGCAAGCACTCGTACTCTTGAATCTGCCTTGCTTTGCTGGGCAAGGAACTCGGCAAGATCTTGCCGATCGGACGCATCGTCGCAGATGCAGAGTTCCCAATCCGGATAGATTTGCGCCTTGACCGAGTCGATCGCCTTGCCGATTTCCGCCATATTCGGACGAAACACAGGCATGACAATGGAAATCCGAGGTCGTGTCGACAAGGCCGTCAGGTCTCGCCTCCAGGAAGCGACTCGCTTGTCGTTCACGGTGTCGAAAGCTGCGACCCAGGCGTCATAGCCACGTGACATCGTCTCTGTATGGCTCGCAGCCGCAAGGCTGTCGTTTGAATCCCGCACCGAGGAATCCGTGTTTCTCGAAGCGCTGGACACGACCCTGGACGCCCGTAAACGGACGCCGGAGACACCTTCGTCACGGACCACCTGCAAGGTGCGCTTGACCAGCGACACAGGCGATCGTCCACGCGACCGGAGCACCGACCAGGCAAGCCCAAGGCGACGCAGCTTGCGCAGTCCGCTGCCCACGGCGCGAATGGGTCGGGTGATGCGCCATGAGCGGCTGGCCAGCAATTCATCGATTTGACGTACCCGTTCCTGCGTCTGCAAATGGGCCTGGTGCAATTCAGCTTCCAACTGGCGCCGCGCGTGCAGCAAGGCGTCTCGTTCGTTTACTGCTTGGTCATGGGCACCCTGAATCTGCGCGACGCGCGCCTGATGCAGGGATACCTGGCTGTTGGCACGCTCGGCAGCCGATTGCCATTCGGAGGCCGAAAGCAAGGCCGCGTGCAGGTCACGTTCCGCCTGGTCACGGGCGCCAGTCGCCAGGTCACGGGCGGAGCAGGCAGCCTCATGGGCAGCCAGGTAGTGGGCAGCATCGCTTCGGGCCTTGTCGGCTTCTTGTTGCGCAAGCATTGCCATGTTCTGCTGCTGCGACGCCAGCAGCGCGACTTCCTTGAGCCGAGCGCCCAAGCTGACAGACTCCGACCGAGCACTTTCCAACTGGAGCCGAGCCGATTGCGTTTCACGTGCGGTTTGGCGAAGCTGCAGCGTTCGCGTCACGAACTCAGCGAAGTGTTGCTCGCTGAGGCTGACGCGCCACTTGCGAAAAATGTCAGCTGTTGCAGACAGGGCCCGCTGACGGTCAACGTGAACACCGGCACCACTGGTGGCGTTCACCCGATAGGCAGCCGACACACCTGCAACGTGTCGAAACGCCGTATGCCGCTCGACCTGCAACCAGAAGTCCCAGTCCTCATACAGGTCAAACACCTCGTCAAAGCGGCAACCGTCACGAACGAGATCTGCGCGGAACAGCACACTGTGAATCGGGAGAAAATTGCCGTAGATGAGCTCTTGCGGGCGATAGGCAAAATCGAATACCTGCCCAATGCGCTGTCCCTCGTCGTTGACGCACTCAACGTCCGTGTGCACCGCACGGTGCTCCGACCCTTTGCGCAGTTCTTCGACAAGCTTGGCGATGTGGTCCGGGTACAACCAGTCGTCGTCGTCCAGAAACAGGCACGCATCCCCCTTGGCGCAGTCAAGTGCCGCATTCGCCGCCGCAGAGCGTGACAAGGGTCTGCCCAATGATGCAATGCGCCACCCTGTCTGCCAGGACACATCGGCCCGAGCCATCAGCTCGGCTTCGCCCAATGGCGCCACATCGATCACCACCACCTCGATGGGTCGGTAGGTCTGCAGGCGCACCGACTCCAACGCGCGACGAAGCGTCGCCCGTCCCGCACTGCGAACCAGGACCGAAACCAACGGCAGATCGTCTGGATGCCGAGCCATGGATGCAGATGGCAACTGGGTGCGGTCCGCCCCCAGCAGCAGCATTCGCAAACCTTCGATTGATTCGGGCTCGATGCGCGTGTAGGCCTCAACGTATTGCGCGCTGGCAGCCACCGTCAGCGCACGATACCGGTTCAGCGCAGAAATGAACTCGGCATAGGGCAGGCGCTGCTCCTGCGAATGAAAGGCCGCCATCGCGCGGGTTTTATGCCCCCATACGCCGGTCACATCGATCAGGCAGTTGGGCCGACCCGGTCCACCCACTTCAAACAGGTGGATTGCAGGGCGGTTCTTCAGCCGCCGCACAGCCTCCAACACTGACAGTGCCGTCGCACGGTGGTCGGGGTGTGGCTCCCAGACCGATGGCACGTAAACGAGATCGGGGGCATAGGCAAGCAGGACCGCATGCAGGCGCCCCACCAAAGCTTCGCCGTACTCCAATGAACGGTCGTCCAACCCCCATGACTCCGGCGCGGGGATGCCCAATTCGCCCGCAGCGCTTTGGCTTTCATGCAAACGTTGGCGCTCGTAGTCGGGTGTTGCTGCATCTCCCAGGTGGCCTCCGTTGGTCAGCAGCACCACACGGACCGTCGCGCCGGCCTGAACATGCAAGGCCAGCGCCCCACCACATCCGTAGACCTCGTCGTCGGGATGCGGGGCGAAAACTATCACCCGCGAAACATTGGGCAATGCCTGGGTGGCGTAGGGCACAACGCCCGTTTCGTCGTGGGTCATGTAGACGGAGAAGGAATCAGGAAACGTAACCCAGCGAGGCGCCGCAACCCATCAGTCGCCCAGCCCGTCATGGCCGCTGCATGAATGGATTGAAAGTTGCCGGCGCCGTGCCTGCGGGTCGTTGGGCTGCTGCCTGCTGAGCCGCCGCGATGGCGGCTGCCAAGGAGCCCGGCGGGGCATTTTGTAGCACCGCCGAAGCGTCGACGTTGGAGTTGACCGCAGGGGCCACGGCCTGCTGGGTGGGCGCCGCTGGCTGCCCCGACACTGCACCGCCCCCCGGCGAAGCACCGGCCGCAGCCGCGGCCGGATACGGCCGCGCCGCCGCTGGCGGCTGGGCCGCAGCGTCGGGAGCTGGCTGAGAGGGCCCCTGCACAACAGGAACGGGCGCGCCGGGCGCCGGCCGATCTGCCTTTTTGGTAAACACCATATTCTGTCGATGGATGCCGGACACCAGGGTGAGCTGCCCTGCCTGAACGTCCTCCAACGTGAACTCACCGATCGACTGCCCTTGCCTCAGTGTCACAAAGGGTCGCCCAGATGGATTGGCCGCCGCAAAACGCTTGCCAAGCTTGACGAGCGCGCGCTTTTCAGGGCCGACGATCATCACACCATAAAGCTGAAGGTCGTCGTCGGTGACGGGCGCAGGCGGCGGCGGCGGGGGTGGTGGGGGCGGCAGCGGGACACGATCTGGCCATACAGCACGTTGGGGGTCGAAAATATTCGGCCGATCGTTTCCGGCTTGCCCCTGGGCATGGCTCACCACGCTCAGCCCCAGAAGGCATCCCAACACCCCCATCCGCATGAAAGGCACCTGGCACACCCGTTTGGCACTTGAGCGGTCGAAACAAATGGATTTCATGCCTGTATGGAACCTTGGATCGGGGACAAGTTCACCCCTTCACCGGACAGATCCGTATTGTCCGCCAATTGGCAGCGCGACCACTGGACACCGTCAGCACGGCTCGACCGTCGAAAGACCCGATTCGGTGCGTCCTGGTCGGAAGGACAAAGCCGCAGGTAGACATCGCCGTGCCCGAAACGCTCCCACGGAAACGTCAGGGATGGCGCGGAGGCAAGCGACCCCAAATGCGCAATGCTGGGAAGAAACAACAGGTCCGGACTGACTTCGAGGACGGCACCGTCGGCCAGGGCTGTCTGGATTTCAGAATCCGGTGGGGCGTCCAGGCTCTGCCAGGTTTCTTGCAGGCGAGGCCTTTGCAACATGGCTGAAGTGGCCAATCGCCAGCGATTGGGTTCAGGCCAGTATTTGTCGAAGAACACCGCCACCGATTGCCCCATCTGTTGGGCCTTGTGAGGTGCATCGCGCCATGCATGGACTGCTCGGGCGTCGGGCACCAAGACAAGCCGGTGTCCTGCGCGCCGCAAGCGCAGGCACAGGTCTGCATCCTCGAAATACATGAAGAAGCGCGGATCAAAGAGATGGGGCTGCTCGATCAGCGCTTTGCGACGCAGCATCATCAGTCCGCCGGACAGGGCACGTTGGGGCAGATCCACCCTGGACGTCCAATATCGCATGGCTTCTCGCCGCAAGGCGCGTTGCAATCGCTGGCGGGCGTGATGTGACGCGAGTGCGCTGGCGTATATCCAGGCACCCAGGACGGATGGCGCCCAGGCCGGAGGCAGCAGCCATTGGTGGGCATCGTCAAGGTACTGTCTGGGCGCGGCCGCCGCGACACGGGCATCGGACATGGCGCTCAGCAGCAGGTCCACGGTGCCGGCTTCCATGGACACATCGGGATTGACCAACAAGACAAACGGTTCGGACGTCGCTTCAAACGCCCAATTGCAGGCTTGCCCAAACCCCAGGTTGCTCGGTGCACGCAAGAGCGTGGCACTGGCACCCACGCGCGATTCGAGGCGCGCAAACTCCACGGCATCGCAACTGTTGTCAACCACCAGGATTCGTGCGACAGCCGCTTGGCCGGACAGGCTGGCCACGGCGGACGCAACCTCGTCAGCGCCGTGAAAATTGACAAGGATCGCACAGACGGCAGATGACCTTGGCGTCATGGCTGCTTGTGGGCCCGGACCAGATAGGCGTATGTGTTCAGCGATTGCGAATCCACTGCAAGATTCGAGGTGCCCTGCCAATGCTCCAGCCATTGCGGCGGACAGGGCACCTCGGTCCGCGCGACATGCTCGATTTCCAGACCGCTGCGCGCCATCAAGGCCCGAATGGAGTGCAAGGTCATGAATCGCAAGTGCGTCACGCAGTGGATTCCTGCGGGGGCCTCGTCCCATCGGCCCTCCAAGAGATCAGCCACGACCGACCAATGCGCGACATTGGGAATCGAGACCAGCACCACGCCCTCTGCGCCCAGGAGCGCCCCGGCAGCACGAAGCGCCGACATGGGGTCGACCATGTGTTCGAGAACATCGAGAAAGCTGATGCAGTCGAACGTGCCGGACAAGCGGGCGCTTTTAAGCGAGCCCACTTCGATCTGATCAATGACACCGCGCTGCGCGGCCTTGGCTGCTGCCTGTGCGTTTTGCTCGACCAAAACGGTCAGGGCACCTGGCTGCCGGGCCTTGATGCTGGCCAGAAAAGCCCCTTCGCCTCCCCCCACGTCCAGGAAGCGCCTTGCAGACGGGGGAAGCAGGTCAAGCACCTCGCGTCGATCGCCCGAGAAATACGCGCTGCTGTCGTGCGCAAACGCTCCCACGACCCGCCAGCGCTGAGAAAGCGCAGCGGCAGCGTCAAGGCCGGCTCCTTGATCCAAGAGTCGGGCCTGCGCCAGGGAGACCTGCGCCAGGGGGCTCGATGGCACAACAACACGATGGTCGATCGCATGGGAAGCCACATAACGCTCCATGCCGCGCAAGGTCGCATAGTCAGGCGGACGCATCGGAGCCGGCGA
>CAYNWR010000042.1:0-11951 GCA_964400915.1 uncultured Burkholderiaceae bacterium | reverse complement strand
AGGCGGGTGATGAGAAGGTCGCCGAGCGCCGATGCGGTGGCCTGCCAGTGGGTGTGGTGTGCGGACGCCGCGACCTCATGAAGCGCTTTCGAGACGACAAGCCCGGTGACATCTGTTTTGCGCGCGGCACGTTCAATTCGCATCCCTATGTGATGTCGACAATGGCGGAATTCCTTGCTCACATCGAAACCCCGGCCTTGCAGGCGCTGTACGCCGACCTCGACCGCACCTGGGACACACGCGCCGCCCTGCTCAACCAGAAGCTGGCCGACGCGGGCCTGCCGGTGCGGGTGGCCAACCTGTCGTCCATCTGGACGGTCCACTACCTGAGCCCGGGGCGCTACCACTGGATGCTTCAGTACTATCTGCGACGCCATGGCCTGTTGTTGAGTTGGGTCGGCAGCGGGCGCATCGTTTTCAGCCTGGACTACGACGAACACGATTTCCATGAAGTGGCCCAGCGGTTTGTGAATGCCTGCCAGGAGATGCAAAGCGCGGGCTGGTGGTGGTTCAACGAGCAGGACTCGCACCGCAGCATCCGCCGCAGCGTCAGCGCCGACCTCTTTCGCCGCTGGCTCGCGCGACGCGCCTGACGGCGCCACGCGAGCCAGGGCGAACGCGTCAGCCCTGACGTTGACGCAAGACGTCTTCCATCGGATCGAGCCACTCGCCGCGCAACAGGTGCAGCGGGGCGCGGTGGTACAGGCGGATGTCGCAGAAGGGATCGGTCACGATCTTGGTGGCCCAGGCCAGCGCCTTCATCCAACCATCACGCATCCAAAGCTGCGCCGCCCGGAACAGCAGGCCCGCCACACCAAGGGCCAGCCAGGCGATGCCGACATCGTGGATGTACCCCGCGAGGTCGGTGGCCGGCTCGATCCAACCGCCCATGGAGGGTGACACCCACAACAGCGCGGGGGTGAACACCCACAGGGCCATCAGCACCACCTTGCGGCGGATGTTGTATCCCACCTTCACGGCCTCCTTGTGTTCGTCGGTCACACCATTGACGGTGTCGAAGCCACGCGGCTCGAAGAAGAAATGCCCAGCCTGACGCGAGGTCATGGAGACACACCAAGCGATGATGGCCGCCCAGGCGGGATCGATGAACAGGCAGGCGTAGGCCAGCACGAACGAAATGGCGCTGATCAGGTGCAAGGTCTGATTGACCCGGCTCTGGTGGTAGTACCGATGGTCGTCCCAGCGCTGGGCCTTGAGTTCGTTGAGAAAGTCCGACATGTCGCTCCTTTGCAAGATGGGTGAATCGATGCGGCGCGATGCGCCGACACCGGTGTCCTGCGCAAGGCATGGCGATCCTGCGACGATTGCATGACGACCCCATGACAGCACCTCTGTCATCAAACCGTTGCAAGCCGTGTCCACCATGCAGACATGAGCACCCAGACCCACCGCCTTTCCGTCCATGGTCACGATGCAGCGCCGGGCGAAGCGCTTCGCATCGCGATGGTGACCGAGACCTACCCGCCGGAGATCAACGGAGTGGCGTCCACGTTGCCGCACTTCGTGCGCGGCCTGCTCGAGCGTGGTCACTTCGTGCAGCTCATCCGACCGCGCCAGGCGCGCGATCAACTGGCGCTGTCGTCAGGCCGCTTCGATGAAGTCCTCACGGGCGCCTGGCCCATCCCCGGCTACCCGTCCTTGCGCATGGGGCGCTTTGCGTCGGCGCGGCTGCATCGGCAATGGCTGTGGCATCGGCCGCAGATCGTGCACATCGCCACCCAGGGACCGCTGGGCTACTCCGCGCTGATCGCCGCGCAGCGCCTGGGGCTGCCGGTGAGCGCGGATTTCCGCACCAATTTCCACGCCTACGCGCGCCACTACGGCGCGTCGATCTTCGCGACATCGGTGCTGGCCTATCTGCGGCACTTCCACAACCGCATCGACGCAACCGCCGTTCCCACAGCGGCCTTGCGCGACGACCTGGCAGGCAAGGGGTTTGCGCGGCTGCATGTGATCGGCCGCGGGGTGGAGACCCGCTCGTTTTCACCCGTGCACCGCAGCGCCGAATTGCGTTTGCAATGGGGTCTGGGCGCCACGGGCATGGCGCTGTTGAATGTGGGGCGCCTGGCGCCCGAGAAGAACATCACCGCCACCCTGGCGGCCTACGACGCGATCCGTCAGCAACGCGCCGACACACGACTGATCATGGTGGGCGACGGCCCCATGCTGGCAGACCTGCGGCGCACGCGCCCCGACGTGATCTGGGCGGGCGCGCAGCGCGGCATGGAGCTGGCGAAAACCTATGCCTCGGCCGACCTGTTTCTATTTCCCAGTCTTTCCGAGACCTTTGGGAACGTGACCCTGGAAGCCCTGGCCAGCGGCCTGCCGGTGGTGGCCCATCGCCACGCTGCTGCCGCACAGCTGCTGTCACAAGGCGTGGGCGGCTTGTTGGCCGACGGGTTCGACCTGGGTGACTTTGTCCGCGCCGCACTCCACGTGGCACAGATGGACGCGGCGCAGCGCACGCAACTGGGTGTGGCGGGTTGCGCACTCGCCCAGGCGAACGCCTGGCCGGCGGTGGTCACCCATTTCGAGCGTTTTCTCAGAGACACCATGGCGCGCGCCCGGCCGCTGAGTGAGCGCAGCACGCCGCGGCCTGTGGGTTTCCATCCTCCCGCTGCAAGCCATCGGGGAGCCCGCCAGCGCGCATCCTGACCCGTCCCCCTCCCGAGGGAGACTCCTTGCCACGGTTGATCCCGTTGAGCGGTCTCTTGCATTCCTGGGTAGGATGCATGGATGAGCCGCTTGACAAGGGAAACCGTGGTGGTCCTGCCTGATGGGCATGTGCTGCGGGCATGCTGATGCCATCGAAACCTGCCGCCCCGCCCAAGCCGCTCACCCCCTTGCCGGTCGGATTGCCGCGATCGGCGCAATTGCGGCTTGAACTGCTCCCGGCCTTTGACGCCGCTGCCCGGCTGCTGAGCTTTACCAGTGCTGCCCAGGAGCTGCACCTCACCCAATCAGCGGTCAGCCGTCAAATCCAGATGCTGGAGGAGAACCTGGGCGTCCCCTTGTTTGTTCGCCGCCACCGTGCGCTCGCGCTGACCGCCGATGGCGAACGCATGCACCGTGCCACGCGCGATGCGTTGGCTCGCCTGTCCGACACCGTCGCGCACCTGCGCGCTGCACGCCGCGGGCGGCAGTTCACGATCACCTGCACACCGGGTTTTGCGTCCCTGTGGCTCATACCGCGACTGGCTAAGTTCACTGACCAGCGGCCCGACCTGGACGTGCGGATCTCGGCCACACTGGACGTGCTGGATCTTCAACAAAGCCAGATCGATCTGGCGGTGCGCTTCGTTCCCACCGAGCGTGGACTGGGTCCTGCTTTGTTCGAGGAAACCGTGTTGCCCTTGTGCGCACCGAGCCTGTTGCGCGCACGGCGCGGCAGCCTGCGCAACCCGGCCGATGTGTCGCAGCAGACGCTGTTGGCCATCGACATGCCCGATGGCGAACCACTCACGGTCGACTGGGAACCCTGGTTGCGCCTGATGGGTCTGCAGCAGATGAAGCCCAAGAACGCCCTGCACTTCACCCAATACGCCGATGCAGTGGCTGCGGCTGTGGCTGGCCAGGGCCTGGTGATCGGACGCCTGCCGCTGCTCCAGGATTTGCTGCATGACGGGCGCCTGGTGGCTCCGTTCAAGGGCCAAGCTGCCACGCAACGCGGCTACTACATCGAGATTGCAGAGCACGCCGCCGACAACGCGGATGTGCTGGCGTTTGCGCAGTGGCTGCATGCCCAGGCCGATCCGGCGCCGACCCATCCATTGGCTGCCAAGGTCCGCAAGACCGCTTGACGCGGCAGCGTCACAGCAGACGCTGGAGAAACATGGCCTGGCCCATGGCGGGGTCCAGTTGATACGGCGCAAAGCCGATGTCCTGGTAAAGCGCCATCGCCGGGTGGTTGGACGACAGCACCTCCAGGGTCAGCTTGCAGGCGCCGCGTTCCCGGGCAATCGTCTCGACCAACACGAACATGGCACGCGCCACCCCCTTGCCGCGCTGGTCGGCACGCACCACGACATCGTGCACGTTGACCAGCGGGCGTGCCGCAAACGTGGAAAAGCCCTCGATGCAATTGATCAGACCCACCGGCACCCGCGTGGCCCGATCGCCGGAGACCCGCAGCGCCAGCACGCTGAAGGCCTGTGGCCGCGCGCGCAACCCGGCCACCACGTGTTCGCGTGCGTAGGCCGACAAGCCTTGCCCACCACCGGCGGGGTCTTGCGCGTAGCTGTCCAGCAGTTGCACCAATGCCGCTGCGTGTCCAGCGTCGTTGTAGTCGGCCTGCAGGACCTCCAGGGAAGCGTCTTTCATCGAAAATTCAGACATATGGGCCTGTAGCGAGCGAAAAATATCAATAGTTTGCTACTATTTTGATATCAAACGCCGGGCGTTTCGCGGGTGATCAAGCGGGCACAAAGGCCAATCCGGTGCTGGCAAGCCCGGTCAGACCGATGTTGGTGGTGTTGATGGCCAGGTCTGCCACCGTGGTCGTGAAGCTCGTGGTGGTGAAGGTGCCGTTGTTGATATAGCTGGCCAGCACCTGCGCGGTCGCGGCATCCGGCGCTACACCGAACAGGTTGGTGTACAGCAGCGTCGCCACGCCCGTGCTCGTGACGTTGTTGCTCAAGGCCACGCGAAGTGCCAGGTCGGCCACCTGCGCCGTGGTCTGGCCCGCGTCGAACAGGCTCAACACGAGGCCGACAGCCTGTGCGTTGCCCACCATGGCCTTGCCGAAAACGGCACCGAGGATCTTCGCCGTCTGGCCCGCATTGCCGTTCAGATCCATGGCCAGGTTGACATCGGCAAATTTCAGGCGTTCAACGGCATAAAGGCTGTCGGTGCCTTCGGTGGTGCTGGACACCGTGGTCTTCAGGTTGTCGACGCTGATCTTGTAGTTGCCCCTCGCACCCGTGAACACCGCCGTGTCCACGCCGGCTCCGCCATACAGGGCGTCGTCCCCGCCACCGCCCGCGAGGTTGTTGCGCGCCTCGTTGCCCACCAGGGTGTTGGCCACGCTGTTGCCACCGGCGTTGATGGCGCCCGCGCCCGTCGCCAGGGTCAGGTCCTCCAGGCCCTTGCCCAGGGTGTAGGAGATGCTGGCGATGACCTTGTCGATGGACGCGCCGACGTCCAGATAATCGGGTATTCCCGTCTCGGTCTGCTGGGGGGTCGGGCCTTCGTCTTCGATCACCGCGTCGCCGGCATCGTTGACCACGTAGACATCGTTGCCGCGCCCGCCCTCGAGGCGATCGGCGCCCAGACCACCATCGAGCAGGTTGTTCTCGTCGTCGCCCTTGAGCTGGTCGGCAAACTTGGAGCCGACCAAGCCGTCGATTTCCTTGATCTTGTTGGTGCTGCCATTGGCGGAGAACGTCCCCTTGCTCAGGTCGACCTGGACCACACCATTGGCATTGGCCCAGGAGATCGCCTCGTAAGTCGCGATGCCCGAGATGTCGGCGCCGGCGACGAACTTGGTCACTTGGCCCTTGACCGTCGACAGGTACTGAGACACCTCCGCACTGAAGCTGGAGATGGTCCCGGTTGAAAAGCTCAGGTTCTCGATGTCGATCAGGGTATCGATGCCGTCGATGCCCAGCTTGTCCTGCACGGTGACGGTGCTGGTGTTGATCCGCGTGACCACATAGTCGCCCTGTGGCCCGGCGTAGTAGGCCGTGTCGGTGCCCGCGCCGCCGCGGATCGTGTCGTTGCCACCGTCGCCCTCCAGCGAATCGTTGCCGTCGCCGCCATCGATCTGATCGTGGCCGTTGTAGCCGACGATGATGTCGTCACCCGCCAGGCCATTGAGCATGTCGGCGCCCAGCCCGCCATAGATGTCGTTGTCGAAGACCGTGCCGTTGAGGGTCACGCCAGGCACATCGGTGACCCGCACGTTGTAAGCGCCCAGGTCGCCATAGAAGTCGTACACACCGATGTAGAAGGTGCCCGTCACCTGGGCGGTGAAATCGATGTAGGACAGGGGCAGTTGCAGGCCCGAGTTGTCGGTGCCGCGCCCGGTTTCCCTGGCGGCCAGAAACAGATCCGGTCCGTACAGTTCGACCACGGGATAGCTGATGCCGCCCAACTCGCCGAGCAATTCCAGGGCGTAGCTCTGCCCCGCCACCAGATTGACCTTGAAGACGTCGTAGTCGTACTGGAAGTTCATCACCCCGCGCGCCGCCGCGGCGAAGGGTGTCACGACCCCGGTGGTATCGGCTGCGTTCGAGAAATCGTCGCGCGTGAAATCGATGCCGGAGGCGATGAGCTTGTACGCGCCCACGCCACTGCCGTAGTCGCGCGCGCCCAGGTAGTAGGTGCCGGTCTCCTCGGCCACGTAGGCGATGCGCGCGTTGTGGTTGCCCTGAGATTCGTCGTCGTAGCCCAGAAACTCCAGCTGGGCGTTGTACAGCTCCAGGTACGGGTCGACGAGACCACCCACGCCCGCCGCCAACACAAAGGTGACGTATTGGCCCTTGACCAGGTCGACCTTGAACAGGTCGTAGTCCCCTGTGAACTGGATGTCGCCATCGACGGCGCCACCGTTGACGACGACACGCCCCTTGGTTGCCGTGGTATTGGTGAAGTCGTCGGCTGCAAAATCCACCAGGCGCGCCGCCAGCTCGTAACGGCCGGTGCCCCAGACCTCGGAGTCGGAGGCACCCAGGTAATAGGTGCCCGCCATCGTGGTGGTGATTTCGATGCGGGCGTTGCCGTCGCGCAAGCCGTCGTCGTTCTCGTCGAGAAAGAAGCCGTCGGGGCCGTAGATCTCCAGAAACGGGTCGCCCAGACCCTCATTCGCCGACCGGATCAGGGTGAAGGCATAGGTCTTGTTGGCCGCGAGCGTGACCTTGAACAGGTCGTAGTCGCCCGCCTCCTCGATGGCTCCGGATGTCGATGGTCCGTTGACCAACACCACACCCTTGGTGTCGATGTTGTTGCTGTAGTCGTCGGCCATGATCGGAGACCTTTCACACGTAAACAAGCCCCGTTGCGCCCAGGCCCGCCAGTCCGACGTGCACCTGATTCAAATCCAGCAACGCGGCAGCAGCCAGAAACTGTGCCTGGGTGAATTGTCCGCCAGACAGCAGGGTCGTCAGTGTGTCAAGCGTCACACCATCGGCCACTTGCCCTGTGACATTTTGGAAGATTCGGGCCACCAAGGCGCGATGTGAGCTGTCCCCACCGCTCAACTGGGCCATCACGCCCGAGGCAACGAGTTGTGCGGCCGCCGAATCCATGCTGCCACCCGCGTCGAAATACGCCAGCACGGCGCCCATGGTGGCCGCGTTGGACAAACCGCCCACCCCCAGCGCCGCCCCCACAAGCAGCGCAGCCAGCCCACCCGGCTGCTCCTTGGACATGTCAAAGGCCAGCTTGACGTCGGCAAAAGCCACGCGCTCGACGCCCGTCAAGGTGTCGCTGCCCTCGACACCCGATCGATCCACCACCGAAGCGACGCTGCCACTGGCCGCGCCGATGTCATAGGTCGACCGCGCTGCTGCATACACCGCCAGGTCACGGCCGGCCCCGCCGTCGATCTGATCGTTGCCCGCCAAACCCTGCAAGCGATCGTCGCCATCCGCGCCAGCAAGGGTGTCGGCTGCGGCACCGCCTGTCAGGGTGTCCGCGCCAGCCGTCCCCGTCAGCGTCAGCCCGCCCCCTGGCGGTGTGCTGGTGCTGGTGGTCATGAAGTTGTAGTTCAGCACCGCCTGTGACACCGCACCATTGAGCCCCGCGAAGGCCCCGGTCGAAAATTCGACGATGTAGTTCACCCCTGGCTGCAAGGTCGCATTGGGATTGATCGTGACGGTGGACCCGGCAATGTCCACCACCGCGCTGGTGGCGGTCGCGATCGACTCGATCACCGAACCGGCCCCAGTCTTGATCTGCACCGTGCCGTTGCCCCGCTGCACCGGCGCACTGAAAGTCACCACGATGTTGGCGTCGACCGCGGCGTTGTTGCTGTCGTCGGCTGGTGAAAAAGCCGTGATGCTGGGACCGGCCGCACCCAGCTGGATGGTCGCATCGGAAAACACCAGCGTCTCGACGTTGCGCAAGGTGTAACTGACGCTGGCGGCCGACACCGTGACCACCCCATTGGCCGACTGCGTGACGACGAACTCACCCGTGTTGACGTGGCCTTCGCCAAAGTTCACCGAATCCGATCCGCCCAACGCGTCGATGGTGACCTGCGAAAACACCGGGTACTTGACAAGCAGGATCTGATCGTCGCCGGCGGTGCCATTGACGTTGCGCGAGAAATCTTCCAACTGGATGACGGCCATCTTGGCTCCCCTGAAACATCAAACCGGATCGAGCGGACGGGCACGGCCCTGAAACACCGCGCCGTGCACATCAACCATGAGGTAGGACACGGCCTGCCGCTCAAGGTATTCGCGACCCTGCTCACCCAAGAGGATGGCCAGGGTACAAAGGCATCCCGCAGCCAGAGCGCGTGGGGCTGCCACGCTGACGCTGGCCCAGTGCAACACAGGCCAACCCGTGCGTGCATTCAGGATGTGGTGCCACCGCTGGTCGCCGTCGACGATGGCACGTTCATAGTCGCCGCTCGTCGCCAGACCGCCACGGTACAAGGGGATCTGCGCCAGCAGTTCACCCGTGCGGCGCGGATGTTGAATGCCGACCTGCCACGCTTGGCCATCGGCCTGCGGCCCCACCGCCGCGATGTCCCCGGCCAGGTTCACATACCCATGATGCACCCCCAGGCGGCCCAGGAGCGCCGCCGCCCGATCGGCCGCGTATTCCTTGCCCAGGCCGCCGAGATCGATCTGCATGCCCGCGCGCGCCAGTCGCGCACGCGCGCCATCGCGCTCCAGACCTGCCATGCCGACGCTGCCCAGAACGGCATTCACGGCGGCCTGCGAAGGCAGTCGGCCGCTGGCGAAGTCCCACACCTGGCGCAGCACACCCGAGGTGATGTCAAAGCGCCCTTCGCTTTCCCGGTGGACGATCTCGGCAAAATCGAGCAGGCTCACATCCTCCGGATCCAGATGCGTCCAGTCATTCGACCCGGCTCGCGCGTTGATGGTCGACACAATGCTATCGTTTTTGTATCGACTGTAGCGGGCTTCGATGCGTCGCAATTCGCCAGTGGCCTGCCCGATCCAGCTGGCCGCGTGGGCTTCGTCGGGTGCGACCAGACGAATTTCCGCTGGCCCACCCATCACCCGAAAACGCGCGCACCACTGGGCGTTTCCAACGGCCTCAGGCTGGCACTCGGTGCCCAAATCGGTCATGCCCCTGCCGCCCATGTGTCAGCCAAACCAATGGCTTGGCGGCCTGTCGCGGTCGGGCGCCACAAGGGACGCTTCTTGCCGGGTTGCAAGGCCTGCCTCAGAACCGCCGCGCAAGGCCCAACTGAACGAAGCGCGCCGAGAACGGCGCCAGGCCCGGACTGCCGCGCGACAACCACGCCCAGGAGCCACGTTGTTCGTAGTGCTCGGCCTTGATGTCGAAGGTCCAGTCGGCATCGATCCGCCAGGCCAGGCGCAGGCCGAGCGTCCGAGCACCAAAGCCGGACAGGCGCTGATCCTCGGAAATGATGCTGCGGGACGTCAGCCCCTCGGGAATGGTGGGCTCACCCGGCACAACCGGATCGACGTAGAAGGAAGCGGCCGACTGGTTGTGCAGGCGAAGGCTGGGTGTGAGGGTGAGGCGCTCGTTCAAAGGCCAGGCGAACTCGGCGCCGAGGGTCTGGGCCTTGACGCGGTAGCTGTCCTGGTAGTGCCGCGCGCTCAGACGCGCTGTCAGGCCGGATTCCTCGAAGTGATGGTTCCAGCGCACCAGCAGCACCGTCTGCCGCTTGGCATCCGGCCGGTTGTCCAGCGCCTTGTAAGGGTCTGAAAAATAACCCTTCCCGCGCGAATGCGTGAGGTTGACCTGAACAATGTCGGCAGGTGTCAGCACCTGGGTCAAGCCCAGCAGCCATTCCGTCACCTGCTTGCTGCGATCGCCGATGCGCGCCGTGTGAATCCGGTCGTCCGCGCGCGCCACGCCCACATGCCACGTGGTGTTGCGCGACTCATCGGGCAGGCTCAGGTTGAAGGACCAGACCTTGGACACGTAGTCGGCCTCGTCCGAAAAACTCAGGCCAAAGCTTGTGTTGCCCCAGGGCCGGTGGCGGGTCACGCGGGCGTCCTGCGCCTTGCGCACATCGGTCAGGCGTGTGAGCGCTTCCGTGTGGTAGCGCGGCGATGCACCCGAGATCGTGTCCTTGATCCAGCTTCCCTCCAGCGACCAGTCGCCGACATCGGGGCTGGATATCGGCAACACCACGTGGACCGCTGGGGCACGCACCCGCACCCGCTTCAGTCCCGGTTGCCAATCCTGGTAGTCGAGCATGCGCCAGGACACCTGTCCATGCTCCGGCAGGGTTTGTGCAGCCCCTGGGCTTGACAGCCCGAGCAATGGCAAGGCCAGGGCGGCTGCGATTACGGAGCCAGCGCGATCAGTTGCAGCCACAACCGCCCCCACCGACGCCGCTGCCGCCGCTGGCGGCTTCCTTGCTGAAATAGATGTGGTCGGAAAACCCGCGTTCCAGGCGCGAATCGTCAAATGACATGTCTGGGCGCGCCAGGTGGTGCTTCTGCCAAGCCGCCACGGGTTCCAGCGTCACGCACCCGCTGCAAAGCCAGGCGCACCCCAGACCCAGCGCGAGCCGGCACCCAGTGGTTAAAGCACCGCGGGTGAACCACCGATAGAAGTCACGCACCGTCAAGCACCCCCTACACGGGAGAGTGCGGTTCGAATCTTTTGTTCCAGGGGTTCGCGGTCTGCCGCCGAAAAACCGGCGTGGCGCCAGAGAATTTTCCCCTCGCGGTCGATGAGCAGACTGGTCGGCATGGACTTGACCCCAAACGATCTGGGCGTGACGCCGGCGTGGTCGAAGGCCACGGGGGGCATCCGCGCCTGCGATGCCATGAAGCGCTGCGCATCGGCCGCTTTGGCATCCACGTTCACGGCAATGACCTGCAGGCCCTGGGCACCCCATCGCTCGCTGATGTCCGCCATCCACGGCAGCGACAGCTTGCACGGGCCACACCAGGACGCCCAGAAATCGAGGTAGACCAGGCGTCCCCGAAACGGGCGCAGGGACCACCGGCTGTCGCCGACCCCCGGCAAATCGAAATCCGGCGCCAGGGCGCCCGCCTCGGCGGCTTCAAGCGCCGGAACCAAACATGCCAGGCTGGCGGCCAGGACAAGCCGACGCGACAATCTCTGCTGCGGATTCATCCCTCTATCATCGCGTGAATCCCGTGACATCAGCGTGTCCACTTCGTGGCGACATGCGAATTGGGTCACGAGTTGTATCGAATCAAACGCCGCCGGCAGGAACCATGGAATCCACGCACCTACTCAATGAAGGCCGTCTGGCAGACGCCTGGGCCGAACTGCAGGCGCATGCGGCGTCGGGCACCGCGCTCGAACCCGATGCGCATCGACTGGCGTTTGCAGACCCGGAGTTTCTGCTGCGGCGCGAAACCCGTGGCATCCGCTTTCAGCTGGAAATGCTCAAGCCCGATCTGGCCCAACAGGCCATGGGTATCGACAACACCATCGTGGTGTTTGGCAGCGCCCGATTTCGCGATGCCTACACCGCACAAAGCCTGCTGGCCCAGGCCGCAGAGCGAAATGACCCGGCCCAGGTGGCTCAAGCGCAGCGGGTGGTCGACAATGTGCATTGGTACGACAAGGCACGCGAATTCGGCCGCATCGTGAGCCGTTACAGCCTGGCGCAGCCGGCGTCCGAGCGCCTGTACATCTGCACGGGCGGCGGCCCTGGGATCATGGAGGCGGCCAACCGCGGGGCCCACGACGTCGGGGCGCTCTCTGTGGGCCTGTCCATTGCGCTGCCCCATGAGCAGGCGGGCAACCCGTACGTGACACCCGAGTTGTCGTTCAAG
>CAYNWR010000041.1:0-12171 GCA_964400915.1 uncultured Burkholderiaceae bacterium | reverse complement strand
GCGGAGACCTCAATGGTGCGCGATACGCGTCCCAGTAGTAGGCAGCCCCAACCACATCTGGCTGAAGTGCACTGGAGCGTGGAATCGTGCATGCCACCGGAACCGGAGAACGCATGGGTTTGCTTCAGACGCTTAACGTATGAAAGGAATTTTCCCGTTTCGGGTGATTCGCGCCATTGCGGCGTGTGGCGTCAAAGTGCTCCGAAGGGAAGTTTGAACTCTCGTCAACGCATTCGCTCTGTGGAAGCGGAAGTCCCTGCAAAGGGCTAGCCGCCGCCTGCAGCCCAGCGCTCACGAGTGAGTCTGTACAGGCAATGCGGCCGAAGTGGACTGCCTTCCGGCACCGCCGGGTGTTCAAAGTCTTCGTTTGCATCGACCATGCCAAGGCGACGCATCACCGCCTGCGATGGGAGATTCAGCTTAGCCGTGAACGACACGATCTCATCAAGGTGCAAGCGCTCGAAGCCAAGCCTGAGTGCAGCCCGCGCTGCTTCGGTGGCATAGCCCTGACCCCAGTAGGCCTTCGCCAAGCGATACCCAATCTCAACGCAGGGCATGAACGGCAGCGCTCGCCGGGGAACCGTAAGGCCGACGAACCCGATGAAGGCCCCATCCGAGACACGCTCCACGGCCCAGTTGCTCCAGCCGCGCCCTTCAAGTTCGGCCGTCCAGACAAAAACGCTTTGATCACATTGCTCCCGGGTCTGTGTACCCGGAAAGAAGCGCATGACCTCCGGATCCGCGCACAGCCGTGCAAAGGCAGGCTTGTCGTCGTCGCGCCACTGGCGCAGGTGCAGCCGAGGCGTCTTCAGTTCTATGGCGGAGGACACGACGGGGATGCCCTGCTGCGCAGGAGGTATAGGCGAGGTGTCCCAGTCGACGCAAGCACTACGCCGCACCCTTTGGCTTCCACTGGTTGGCACGTAAATTTTCGTTGGCAAGGCGAGCTGTTTCGTTCACCCGGTTCGCTCGAGTTTCGGGTTTTCTGGCCACCTGGATCCATTCCAGGATGCCGCGCTTGACCGATCTTGGGAACGCATTGAAGTGTGAAGTCGCGTTTGGGTAGAACGCCAGAGCGTCACGCAGGTCTGCAGGAACCTCAAGTTCTTCAACACCGTCGAGTGAGTTCCACGAACCATCTGACTTCGCCTGGTCGACTTTGGCCATCCCGGCAGGGTGCATGAGGCCCATCGCAAGCATTCGAGCAACGCGCTCCTTGTTTGGCTTGGACCAACCCGTCCCTGGCTTGCGCGGTGCAAACCAGAGCATGGATCGCTCTTCATCGAGCTTGTTCACTTTGCTGTCGATCCAACCAAAGCAGATGGCCTCTTCGACCGACTCTTCGTATTCAAAGCGCGGCTTTCCGGTCGCCTTCTTGTAGCTCACGAGCCAGACACCCTCTTGCTGGGTATGGTTTTGCTCCAGCCATCTTCGCCAATCGGCTCGACTCTTTGGGTGTGTGGCGTTCTTCGGCAGTCGGACCATGGTGCTTGTCTGCAACTCAACGCATCGGTAACCCGGCAATGACGGATGGTCGCCATTTCCGCGCGATGCAGGAAAGGCAGGCAGCGCCTCGCGGGCAAGCTCGCCAGCCATTGGTGCTCCGCATAGACAGCCAGATGGGCCGCATTCTGCGCCTAAGGGCGCGGGGCCGCATTCTGCGCCTAAGGCCGCGCTGCGCTTGCCACAAGCTTGAGCCCCAGGCCGAACATGACCATACCAGCCGCCCGATCAACCCAGGCCTTGTAGGAAAGGTAGGCGCTTTGCGCAGCGGCTGAAGAGAGCACCAACGCGACCAGCGAGTACCAGCCTGCCTCGACCACAAACACCAGAATCAGCAACATGACAGCAAAGCCGTGGGAGAAGTTCTGGGGGAGGAACGCCGCAAAGACGCTTGCATAGACGACCGCCGTCTTTGGATTGCTCACCTGCGTTGTGAGCCCAAGCCAAAAGGATCGTCTGGCGTTCTTGCCTTGGTGACCTCCCGCCTGAACGGGCAAGGGTTGTGCTGCCGAGCGAAAGATGAGAACGCCAAGATAGCAGAGATAGAGACCACCCAAGACCTTGAGCATCACGTAGAGCGATGGGACCGCGTGGAGAATTCCTTGCAGCCCGAGCAGTGCTGCTGCGCCAAAGCTTGCGCCACCTGCACCCATGCCCAATGCTGCGCCAATGGCTTGAGATCGGGACGAAGAGATGGCCTCTCGAACCACCATGACGAAGCTCGGGCCTGGGCTTACGACGCCAATGGCGAGGGCACCCATGATGCCAACGAGAGCCATCAGTTCTTGGGGCATGACTGCTCCTGTGTCTGGTTGATGCGATCTAAACGAATGAAAGGGAAGTCCTCTGGCAATCGTATCCGTTGGCATCGATCGGGCAAAGAAGGTATTGACGGTTCACGGCGTGGACGAAACGGGCAAGCCCACGCTGGTGCGTGCCAGCGGCGGGCGGGCAGACCGGCGGAGAGGCCGCACCAAAAGCAAGCGGGGCAACAGACCCGTCTGTCAATGGGGAGTCTGGTCCTTGTTTGCGGCATCGCCACTGCGCGCAACACCCAGAAATGTTGTCGCCAAGCTCCGGAGTCGAACCCTCTGGCGCTCCAGCGGTTGTCAGCTTTCGCGGAAGCGTTGCGATCTTCTCGGTGGCAGGGTCGTCCTCGAGCGTCAGCGTCAGAGGAAGCCGCGTGATGACATCTCGAGCGCTTGGGTTGTTCTCCAGTGCGATGGGAACGGACCGGTCGCCCAAGGCCCAACGAATCTTCATGGACGGGCGCGATGTACTGGGTTGGCTGACTGCCGTTGCGGGCAGAAGGATCATGGAAAGGGCAGAGGCCGCAACTTGCCGGCGGGACGCACAGCGCGAGGAATTCTTTTGGTGGAGAGGCGCCGAAAGCGGCTTGCGCTGCCCAGGGGCTGTTCACACGACGCTGGCAAGTGCGAGTGGGGCCAAAAAGGCGGGGCGCGGCGTTGTACGAAACAACAGGGGGGGCAGCCCGCCAATATATTGTTTGCCATCATCAAATGGCCAGCATATGCCGTTTGGATGAACAGGTGGATTGAAATACCCAAAAAGCCGCCGGTCCGGTTTTCCAGCCCGAATCAAGACTGTGTGAAGTGGGCGCGATTCCTTGTGCGGCGGTCCGGTCGGTGTGGCGATGACGCCACCACGACGATCGACACACATGGGCTCAAGCCCATCGCGGTTGCCGCCACCAGCCTGCGCGACGCGCTGGTCACTACAGCTCCCGCGTCATGAAACAACTGTTGGGATCGGGCGCGTAGTCGCCAAAGGGCCCGCATTCGGTAAAGCCGTGCTGGCGGTACAGGTTGCGTGCGGCCTCAAAGGGCGGCTGCGATCCGGTCTCCAGGCTGAGGCGCTTGTAGCCACGTTCGCTCGCCGTGGCCATGATGTGCTCCAGCACCGCACGTGCTGCGCCACGCCCGCGCAGGGCCTTGGGGGTGCGCATCGATTTGACTTCGCCGTGGGTGGCGCTCAATTGGCGCAGCGCACCGCAGCCCAGCAGTGTGGTGCGGGTGGTGTCCTGCCACACAGCCCAGAAGCGGATGTCCGGCTGGCGCAGTTTGTCCAGATCCAGCGCGTGCACACTTTCGGGCGGCGACCACGCGCGCATGTCGCTCAGGTGTTCCTGCAGCAGCGCCTGGATGGCGGGCAGGGTTTGCGCGTCGTTCAGGTTGTCGATCTGGATGTGCATGGCTCGCGCCTATGATGGTTCTTCCGATTATTTGCACCAAAGGCCCGCCATGCCCGCACCCCGTCGATCCAAAGCCGCGGCCGCCGCGCACCCGACCGGCTTGCCCGTTTCCAGCGGCAATCCCTGCCCCTTCTTGCGGGCGCTGGTGGCGCAGGGGATGTTGAACGACGAGGTGGAGCCACTGCCGCACCTGGCCGCCACCATCACACGCGTGGCGCGCGCAGGCGATGGCGAGCCGCGCCTGCCCGATGCCGCCATCCGCGCCATTGCGGCCATTGCCACGGGCCTGGCGCCCTGGGCCGTGGCGCGCAACGCGGTGGTCGGTGTGCATCTGAACGGCCTGCGCGGCGGCCCGCTGGACAAGAAGGGGGTGGGCTCGGGCATCCTGGATGCCCGGGCGCAACTGGACGAGGCGCAGTTGCAGCGTGTGGCCGAATTTGCCAGCCCCAAGACCAAACCCGACGGCAGCAGCGAGCCAGGCCTGAGCCTCAAGGAACTCAAGCAGATGATGGATGCGAACTTTGAGCGCGCGGCCGGGCGCCGGCGCCTGGTGGACCGCAAGCTGATGGACGGCGAATGGCCCATCCTGTTGAAGGTGCTGGGCCAGGACGGCACCAAGGGCCGCTACCTGAGCGTGGCCGACATCCACACCCTGTTTGCGCAGCGCCGCCTGCCCGAGCGCATGGCCCAGCGGCTGTAGGCGCACGCACTGAAGGAGCCTGGCTGCGCGTCAGGGCCGCCCGCCTCAGGGTCCGGGGATGTCCGCCTCCACCAGCAAGGTGAGCAGTTGCAGCGATTCCTGCCAGCCCAGGTAGCAGGCCTCCAGCGGAATCTGCACCGGGATGTTCTCCTGCACGAAGTGCGCCTCGACCCCACAAGGCACGGGGCGGATGTCCACCGTGGTGATCATCTGGCCGGGCAGGCCGGGGTCGTCGAACACGTCGGTGTGCTGCAGGCGCCGGCCCGGCTCCCACACCCGGTAGTCGCCGCCAAACGCGTGGCTGTGGCCCGTGCCCAAGTTGGTGAAGGACATGCGGTAGTTGCCGCCCACACCGGGCTTGAGGTGGTGCACCTTGGCCGTGAAGCCGTGCGGCGGCAGCCATTTGACCAGGGCTTCGGGGTCGGTCAGCGCACGGAACAGCCGCTCGGGCGTGGTGCGCAGCACGCGGTGCAGGCGCAGGGTGCGGTCGGTCATGGGAAAGGTTCCTGGTTGGGTGTTGGGGAGGTTTCGGTCTGGGGAGCGGGTTCGCCGGATCGGCGTGAGCCCGCACCCACACACGCGGCGCAGATGCAGGCGCGGCCACGCTCGGCCTCGGGCACACGGGCCAGCACGTGCGCGGGAATGCTGACGCTCTGGCACCAGCAGGGCACGTCGAAGCGCCCCGCCGCCACGGCGGCGCAGGCATTGGGCTGGCCACACAGCGGGCACAGCGGGGCATCGATGGGCGCCAGGGCGGGCGCGGCGGCAGCCATGTGCGGTGGCTCAGGCGGCGGTGCCAGCGGCGTGGCCGGGGGCGGGCACGGCCTGGTGGTTGATCATCCACTGCACACCACGCATGATGCCCGCGCCCGCGTACTCGGAGCCGAATGCGCGGCGGTAGAACTCGAAGGCGGCTTCGGTCTGCCCGTTGAAATTGAGATAGGTGCTGACACGTGCCATGCGGGGATTCTCCTGAAAAAGTGGGATGAACAAACGAGCCGACCGGGGCTTGTGACGGACGACGAACGAGCGCACGCAAATTCGACAGGTGCCTGCCCGTGCGACACGACGGCCGTGCTTGCGCCAAGACGCGGGCCGGCGCGCCGCCACCGGGGCATCAGGCTTTTCGGGCCTGGCGCGCGGCCGTCTTGATGATGGCGGCGTAGTCGTCGCACTCGAATCCCTGGGCCAGCGCGGCAAGCATCTGCTGGCGCGTCAGGGCCAGTTGCGGCAGGGGCACCTGCGCGGCGTCGCCCTCACCCAGGATCAGGTCCACGTCCTTGAGCATCTGCGGCACGGTGAAGGTGGGGGTGTAGTCGCGCTCGCGCAGTTGCACGGCCTTGGCCTTGACGATGGGCGAGGCCACGGCACTGGCGGTGATCACATCCCACATCTGGCGCCAGTCCAGGCCACCTTGCTCGCCGAGGGTGAGCGCCTCGGCCAGCATGGCGCTGGTCTGCGCGATCATGTGGTTGACCACGAGCTTCATCAGGCGCGCCTGCTCGCCCTCGCCCAGGTAGAACTGGGTGGGGCCCCAGGTGCGCAGCCAGGGCAGCGCGGCCTCGTAAGCAGCGCGCGGGCCCGAGGCCATCACCGTGAGCTGCGCGGCCTCGGCCATGTGGTTGTTGCCCGATACGGTGGCACGCACACAGGCCACGCCGGCGGCTTCGCACGCTTGTGCCACGGTGGCCGAGGCGGCCAGCGACACGGTGCTGGTGTCCACATACACCGCGCCACGCCGGGCACCCTCTGCCACGGCCTGCCCCACGGCCCGCAGCGCGTTGTCGTGCGGGAGCGATGAAACCACCCACTGCGCACGCGCCAGGTCATCGGCACCACCCACGGTCAGGCCCGCAGCCTGGGCACGGCGCAGGGCGTCGTCGCTGGAGTCCTGTACGGTGACCTGCGCGCCCGCGCGCGCAAGGTGGCGGGCCATCGGCAAGCCCATCTTGCCCACGCCGATGAAGTGGATGAGGCTCACGGGGCTTCTTGCGCGATGGGTGACACAGCGGCGTCTGCGGCGCTCAGGGCGCCGCTTGTCTATTGCGCCTTGAGGTTGGCGGCCTTGGCCACACGGGCGGCGGCGTCCATCTCGGTGCGGATGAAGGCGTTGAAAGCCTCGGGTGTCATGGGGAAAGGATCGGCGCCCAGCTTGGCCAGGCGCTCTTTGACCTCGGGATTGGCCAGGGCCTTGACGGCTTCTTCGTTCAGGCGGCGGATGACGGCTGGGGGGGTGGCCGAGGGCACGATCATCGCCACCCAGAAGATGTAGTCCGAACCGGGCACACCGGCTTCGATGGTGGTGGGCACATCGGGCAACGAGGCGATGCGCTGTGGTGTGCTCACGGCCAGGGCCTGCAGCTTGCCTTCGCGCACCAGGGGCAGCACCGGCGAGACGGGCGAGAAGTACCAGTCCGAGCGGCCGCCGATCACGTCGCTGATGGCTTCGGGTGTGCCCTTGAAGGGCACGTGCACGGCATCGATGCCGGCCTGCATGCGGAATTTTTCGGCGTTGAGGTGGGTGGCGCTGCCCAAGCCCGCCGAAGCGTAGTTGAGCTGACCCGGCTTGGCCTTGGCAGCGGCCACGGCCTCGCCCACGTTCTTCCAGCCTCGGCTGGGCGACACCACCATCACGTTGGCCATGGCCGCCAGCGGTGTGACACCCGTCAGGTCCTTGAGGGTGTCAAAGGGCAGCGTGGGGTAGATGGCGGGATTGACGGCGTGGCTGCTGGAGTGCACCAGCACCGTGTGGCCATCCGGGTCGCTCTTGGCCACGGCATTGGCCGCGATGGTGCCGCCCGCGCCGGGGCGGTTCTCGATGACGATGGGCTGGCCCAGGCCCTTGCCCATCACGTCGGCCACGGTGCGCGCGATCACATCGGTGCCGCTGCCGGCGGTGAAGGGAATGACGAACTTGATGGGCTTGCTGGGAAAGGCCTGGGCCCAGCCGACGGAAGGCGCCATCGCAACCAGTGCACCCGCCGCGGCAAGAGCCAGGCTGGCACGGCGACGGGTGCGGGTGGACAGGGGGTTGTTCATGGCGGGTCTCCTTCAGATCGGTGGGGGTGCACGAAAAACGGCAAACAGCCAGGTGGCGTACCGCAGGGCGCGATTGTGCCGGTGAAGGCCCCCGCAGGCCCAAAAAACACCTTTTCAACGCGGTTTTGATTCAAAACGGCTGTTAGCGAGCGTCGATTCTTGCAAGAATGCTATTATTTTTGCATCAACCCACAGCCATCCGCAAGGCAACGGCATCGATGGGCAGGCGGCGCACCCGCAGGCCGAGCGCGTCACACACCGCGTTGGCAATGGCCGCGCTCACGGGGCCCTGCGCGGCCTCGCCGGCGCCCAGGGGCGGCGCGTCGTTATCGTGCTCCATCAGATGCACCTGCACCTGCGGCACATCAGAAAAGCGCAGGATCGGGTACTGGGCCCAGCCCGTGCTGAGCACGCCCTTGTCGTCAAAGCGCACGGCTTCGTGCAGGGTCCAGCTCAGGGCCTGCAGGGCGCCGCCTTCGATCTGGTTGCGCACCCCGTCGGGGTTGATGGCGGTGCCCACGTCCACCGCCAGCCACAGCCGCTCAACGCGCACGCGCTCCTGCACCGCCACCTGGGCCACGGCCGCCAGCCAGGCGCCCGAGTTCTTGTAGCGCGCATAGGCGATGCCCAGGCCCCGGCCCGCGTCCGCGTCGGCCTGGCGGGTGGCAGCGCTGCGTGCCTGCCAGTCGTTCCAGCGCGCCAGTTGCGCGGCCTGCACCAGCACGGCCTGCGCACGGGTGTCGGCCAGGTGCGCCAGGCGCAGGGCCAGGGGATCACAGGCGCAGGTGCGGGCAATCTCGTCCAGGAAGGACTCGATGGCAAACACATTGGCGTGAGCGCCCAGGGATCGCAGCGCCGAGGTGCGCAGCGGCATGCTCAGCAAACGGTGCGAGACGACGTGCTGGCCGCCAAAGGTGTAGCCCGGGATGGCGTTGCGCTCTGCGCCCCCACCCACGGCCAGGGGCATGTTCTGAGACAGCTGCGCGGCGTCCCAATCGGCACGGCGCTGTCCGGGTGGGGGTTCGATTTGTGTGGCGGCCAGCAGCACCGGCGCCGCAGCCCGCCCCGGGCGCAGCGCGTGGCCGTTGCTCCACACCTCGTGCTGCCACGCATGGATGCGCGGCACCGCGTGTGCCGGACCACCGGTCGCAGGCTGCACCTGGGCCGCGATGCGCACCCGCATGGCGGGCCCGAAGGGCGACCAGCCCAGCTCGTCGGCGCGGCTCCAGCGCACACGCACCGGGTGGCCGGGAACCGCGCGCGCCAGCAGCGCGGCGTCGCCCGCCACGTCGTCGGCACCGTTGTGGCCGTAGCAACCCGCGCCGGGCACGTGCCGCACACGGATGTGCGCCGCCGGCACGCCCAGCATCAAGGCCAGATCGGCCTGCAGGTGAAACACGCCCTGGCTGTGGGTCCAGACCTCCCAGGGGGTGGTGGCGGATTGCGGGGTCCAGCGCGCCACAGCGCAGGACGGGCCGATCGAGGCGTGCGCCACGAAGGGCCGCTCGTACGCAGCCTCCAGCGCATGCACAGGGGATGCGCTGTCGGCCGCGGGCGGCTCCGTGGACGACGGCATCACCAGTTCGGTCGTATGCCGTGGCGCCGTGGTCAGGAAATCCGGCGACAGCAGGGGGGCCAGGCCAGGGCCGTCGCGCCAGGTGCAGGCATGGGCCAGCACGCGCAGGGCTTCGTCCGCCTGGTGTTCGTCGTGCGCCACCAGCCCCACAAAATCACCGTCGCGCACCACGGCCAGCACACCGGGGCAGGCGCGCACGGCGTCGGCATCGACGTGCTGCAGCTGCGCACCCCGTACGTGTTTTGCGTCAGGCCGCCACACCCGCCCGTGCAGCAGACCGGGCAGTTGCAGGTCGTGGATGAACACGGGCTCGCCGCGCACCTTGGGCGGCAGGTCCATACGCGCAATGGATTCACCCACGGGCGATGACCACGGGGCTTGCGGCACGGGCACGTCCATGTGCCGTTGGGTGTCTGGGTTCGCACGCCATTGCGCACAGGCCTGACGGATCGCGGCGCCCGACTCCTGCACCGACAGGCTGCCCGAGGTCATGCCCTCATTGGGGCCCCCGTGGGTGTCGGGCCCGAGCACACGCACACGGTCGATGCCGATGCCCAGTTCGCTCGCGGCGATCTGCGCCAGGGCGGTGTGCACGCCCTGGCCCAGATCGGCCTTGCCCGTGTGGAGGGTCACCGTCGCGTCGCCTTGGACGTCGGGGTCGGCCCGCAACCACAGCGACAGGCGCGGGTTGGCCCGCAGGTTGGCGGGCAGATCGGTGACAGGCGGCGCCGCTGCGGGCGATGTCATGGGCCGGCCTCGCGCAGCAGCGTGGCCGCTCGCAACACGGCGCGCACGATGCGCAAGTGGGCGCCGCAGCGGCACAGATGGCGATCGAGCGCAGCACGCACCTGGGCTTCGGTGGGCTCGGGATGGGCCTGCAGCAGGGCCATGGCCGAGACCTGGATGCCCGACAGGCAGTAAGCACACTGGCCAGCCTGCTCGTCGATGAAGGCCTGGTGCAGCGCCGCGGGCAGGCCCTCGACCGTGGTGACCTGCCGGCCCTCGACAGCCCACAGCGGGGTGTCGCAGGCCGGTACCGAGCGCCCGTCAACCAGCACATGGCAGGCCCCGCAGTCGCCCTGCCCACACCCAAAGCGCGTGCCCTTGAGTTGCAGGGGCTCGCGCAGCACATGCAACAGCGTCACCGACGCGCCGGCGTTGGCAGGGTCGGTGCTGGGGAAGCTGACAGCGCGCCCGTTGACGTAGAAGCCGGAAGGCACTCGGCAGTCCCTCGGCGCCTCAATGCAGACCCAGGGCCGAGGCGATGCGTCGGCCCGAGGCCTGCAGGCGCTCGACCAGCGGCGGCAGATCGACACCCAGCAACTGGCCCGCGCGCTTGCGCCACTGCCCCGCGATCATCACGCTGTCGATGTTGGCCAGGCTGGTCTGGAAGACGATGCTGCTGGCCACGTCGTGCACGGGCTGCATGTTCAGGTCGGTGGCGCGGATCAGCACCAGATCGGCCTGCTTGCCCGGTGCCAGGGTACCGATGCGGTGCAACTGGCCCAGCATGCGCGCACCTTCCACTGTCACCCACGACAGCGCCTCGCGCACGGGAATCGTGGTGGTGGACGGGATGCTGCCGTGTTGTTCGCGGTGGGCGACGTTGTCCAGGCTGCGCTGGATGCCCAGGGCGATGCGCGCCTGGCTGAGCATGTCGCCGCTGACCACACTTTCCAGATCGACCCCCAGCGAGGGCGCCTTGCCCAGCGCCCGCAGGCGGCCTGTGAGCGGGTGCCCATGGCCCGCGGTCATTTCGTTTTCGGCAGCCGCCGAAAAGCTCATGCCCAACTGGCAAAACCGCGCCAGCTGCTCGTCGCTGAGCGCATGGCCGTGCACGATGTTGACGTGCGGCCCCAGCAGGCCGCGTTGCTCCAGCACCTGCCAGCCCTCGGGCGCACGCGCCGGTCCGCCCCCCTGGTGCAGCGACGCCACCACGCCCAGATCACGCGCGGCCGTGAAATCCTCGATGGCAACTTCCAGCGTCGAGTAGTGCGGGCCGAGCACGGCCATGTGCACGTCCAGCAAGGGCCGGCCCTGGTGGGCCTTGAGCAGGCGCTCGACCTCGACGCGGGGGTGCGGCATCTCCCAGAAGGGGCGCTCGCCGGGCTTGGGGTCGGGCTTGGGCGTGCCGTGAAAGAAGGCCGCGCGGATGCCCGACTGCAGCAGCGCGTCGATGGCGGCGTCGTTGTGTTCGGGCGTCTTGTTGTTGTGGCACCAGTCGACCAGCGTGGTGGTGCCGCAGTTGATCTGGTTGAGCGCGCCCACCAGGGTGGCGATGTGCAGGTCCGCCGGTGCGAACACCGTGGCCAGACCTGCGTGCATCTTGGCGAAGTACTCCAGCAGCGTCCAGTTGGCGGCCAGGCCCCGCAAGGCCGTCTGCCAGGTGTGCATGTGCGCGTTGATGAGGCCCGGGATGAGGATGCAGCCGTGGGCGTCCACCACCCGCGCATCATTGGCCTCGATGTGAGGCGCGATGGCTTCGATGCGGTCGCCCCGCACCAGCAGATCACCCTGTGGCAGGTCGCCCAGCGTGTCCATCGTGACGACGGTGGCGCCACGGATCAGGATGTCTTGCATGGTGGGCTTCAGGCTTGTGTTTCCAGACCGTCGGAGAGGCTGACGTTGTCCGGCGTGAGCACCAGGCCGGCATCGGCGGCCACTTCTTGCAGCAGCACAGCGAAGTCGATGTGGTCGTGACCACGTCCCACCAGGCGCGCCACCGACTCTCGCGTGGTGGCTGCGGCCGGCATCGACACGCCGTGGGCCTTGGCCGCCCCCAGACCCAGGTCCATGTCCTTGAGCAGCAGCTTGGGTGTGAAGGTGACCTGATCGAACGTGAGATTGGCCAGCATGGGCGACTTGTAGCGCGTGTACATGCTGCCCAGCACCGAATCGTTGATGCTCTGCAGGAACACATGTCGCGGGATGCCGGCCTTCTCGGCCAGCACGGTGATCTCGCACAGGCTCTGGATGATCACACCGAACATGGTGTTGTGCGCGATCTTCCAGACCCGGGCCAGTTCGCCCTCGCCCACCCACATCACCTTGCGCGCCATGGCCTCCAGGTAAGGGCGTGCCTCGTCGTACAGCGCCTGCGGGCCCGATGCGACCACGAGCAACTTGCCGGCCTTGGCCACC
>CAYNWR010000040.1:5159-12242 GCA_964400915.1 uncultured Burkholderiaceae bacterium | reverse complement strand
AGGCGGCCGATGCCGGCGTGCCCGGAATGCGCAACAGACAGCCTGGGATGTCGCCCGAAAAAATGGCCATGGCGGTGGCCGTCACCATGGCCGCAATCGCCGGGATGGGCGGCATGAAGAAGGTCACGGGCACCAGCAGGGCCGTGGCCATCGTCGCTGTCAGGCCGGGCACCGCGCCCACGAACAGGCCATACAAGGACGCCAGCACCATCACCATGATGGTGTAGGGCTCGAACACCATGCCGAAAGCCTGGGAAACTGCTGCCCACATGCCGAGGTACCTTTCGGGGAATTACCAGGCCCAGGGCGTGAGCACGCCCCAAGGCAAGGGCACCCGCAAGAGCTTGTAGAACGCGAAATGCACCAGCAGGACGGCCAGCACGGCGGTCAGCAGGGTGCGCGGCAGCGACAGACCCAAGGCCAGAAAAAGCGCGACCAGCATCAGGAACGCCGTGGGCAGAAAACCCAGGCTGGTCGACACGACCATGTAGAACACGATGCCGCCCAGCAGCACCAGCAGGGCCCGGATGTGCCGCAGCGACCGCACCCAGTCTTCAAAAGCCACCCATGCCTGTTCGCGCCGTGCCAGCAGACCCTTGACGATCAGCAGCAGGCCACACACACACAGACCCACTGCGACCAAACCTGGAAACAAGGCAGGTCCCACCGGTTGACCGGGAATCTTGGGAAAGCCCTGAATCCCCAGCAACACGGCGATGCCCAGCGCAGCCACGAGCACGCCGAAGACGGCGTCGTTGAATTTCACGCGATGAACCGATGAAAGGTCGGGGCGGGGGCTAGCCCCTGCACCTGGCCTTATTTGGCCAGACCCACCGCCTTCATCGTGGCGCCCAGGTCCTGGTCGGACTTGGCCATGAACTTGGCGAAATCGTCGGGCCCGGCGTAGATCACGCCGAAGCCGCGGCTGCTCATGAAGTCGTTGTAGTCCTTGCTGGCAGCCACCTTCTGCACGGCGCCGGCCAGGCGATCCTGCACGGGCTTGGGCAGGCCCTTGGGGCCCACGATGCCGCGCCAGGCGGCCATGGTCCAGTCGCTGCCCACGGCCTCCTTGAGCGTGGGCACATTGGGGTACAGGCCCGCGCGCTTGGCGTCCATGACCGCCAGGGTGCGCGCCTTGCCCGCGTCGATGAGCGCGCGTGCTTCCGGCAGGGAACACGTGACCAGGTCGACGCCGCCCGCCACCAGATCCTGCATGGCGGGTGCGGCGCCATTGCTGGGCACCCAGGGAATCGCCGCCGGATCGATCTTCTGATCACGCAGCAGACCAGCCAGGGCCAGGTGCCAGATGCCACCTTGACCGGTGCCAGAGGACTTCATCTTGCCGGGATTGGCCTTGATCGCAGCCAGCACCTCCTGCACGCTCTTGTAGGGCGAGTCGGCGCGCACCTGGAATCCCGCCGGATCGGCATTGACCAGGCCGATCGGGGTGTAGGACGAGCCCTTGAGGTCGGTCAGCCCTTGCCAATGCATCATGCCGATCTCGACGGTGGCCAAACCGAGGGTGTAGCCATCGGGCGCGGCCGAGGCGATGGCAGCGTGCCCCACCACGCCGCTGCCCCCGGTGCGGTTGACGACGGTGAAGGGCTGGCCCAGTTCCTTCTCGAGCAAGGACGCGATGATGCGTGCCGTCGCATCGGTGCCACCGCCTGCGCCCCAGGGCACGATGATGGTGACGGGACGGGTGGGGTAGTTCTGTGCGAAGGACGGAACGGCGGGCAAGGCCGCGGCGATGCCGGCAGCCACCACGAGACGGCGACGCGAAACCAGACGATTCATGTGATCACTCCTCGAAATTGATGGGTGTTGTCTGACAACTTTGGACAATCTTAAGCTGCGGCGCACCAACAACCCATTAGGGCGAACACCATGCGCGCAGCGTGACGGATCACCGAGCCGACAGGCGCAGGGCAGCGCCGCCGCCCGGCAATGCGATGCGCTGCCCACTGTCGACAACCCCCGTGGCCGTGATGTCGTACACCGCGATGTTGCGATCGGTCATCGACTGCACGTAGATGCGCCTGGAGTCGGCCGAAAACGCCGCGCCCTGCCCCCACCCGCCCATGGGCGCCGTGCCATGCGGCACGAGCTTGCCGTTGTCGATGCGAAAGATGCTGAGCTTGCCCTGCGCCTTGAAAAAAGGATGGTTGGACGGACGGTTGCTGCCGTCGTGGGCCACCGCTGCGGCATAACGCGAATCGGGCGACACGGCGACACCTTCAGCGGTCGTGCCGACCACCGCATGATCGACGCTGCGCGGCATGGGTGCACTCAGGTCGATGAGGCTGATGGTGTCGGCGTCACCACCCTGGCTGCTGCCCACATTGCCCACCACGGCCCAGCGGCCATCGGGCGTGATGTGGATGTCGTAGGGCCGGTTGCCCACGTAGATCTCGCGGCCCGTGGCCTTGATGGTGCCGCCATCGACACTGAACACCATGATGCGGCTGTTGTCGCCGTCGCGTGTGATCAAGGCGCGCTTGCCGTCGGGTGTAAAGGCCACACCGGCGGGCGCCGAGCGGTCGGGCATTGTGATGCGCTCCTTGAGCGTGAGGCGCTTGTTGTCCAGTGTGTAGACCAGCAGACCGTGCGCCGAACGCTCGGTGACGATCACCATCTTGCCGTCCGGCGCAATGGCCAGCCCCGCAGGGCCAGCGCCCACCGTGAGGCTTTGCACCACGCCCGGCGGGTTGCTTTGCAGGTCGATCACCGACACCGTGTTGCCGTCGATCACCTTGCGACGGTCGGTGGGGTCGAATCGCGTGGCGGCCGACACGATGACCGCCGAAAGATCGGGGGTGATGGCAATCGACTGCGGCGGGCCCACCACACTGGTGGGCACGTCCACCCGGGCGATTTCGCGCGGCGGCGATTGCGTGGTGTCGTAGATGGTCACCGTGTCCTGATTGTCCGAGGCCCGGGGCGTCACAACCCCATTGACCAGTTCCACCTTGGCATCGTTGGCCGAGGCCAGCAGTTGGCGCACTTGCGCGTGGGCTGGCAGCAGGGCGAGCAGGCAGGCGGCAGCCATGGTGCACAGGGCCGGCGGCCGGGTACGGAAGTTCATGATTCAGTCTCCTTGAGTTTGTTGTCGTGATGCTGGGGCGAGGTGTCAGCCCACCGGTTCACCAGCCGGTGTCCGGCCGAAGACCCGTGGTCATTCAAGTGGACGCGTGAGGTACATGCCCTCACGCCCCACCACGGGCTGGCGTGTGGGCATGAACACCACACAATCGTCGCACAGTGCGCGGATTTCGGCAGGACCGTCGGTTGCAATCCGTTCGCCGGCGGCAAATCGCTCGAAGCCGATCAGCGGGCGCGTGAAGGCAAACTCCGGCGTCTGGACCAGCACCGTTTCAAGCAGCTCGTAGCGCCGCTGCGCCTGCTCGGGTGTGGGCAACCGGTGCATCGCCGGATCGATCATGCCCCAGTGCGCCAGGAAGCCCAGGGTCGTGGCCAAGGCGGTGTCCGCGCTGCTCTTGAGGAAATGCTGCCCACATTCGACCACCAGGGCCGTCTTGTGCGATGTCGATTCGCTGAACGCGCCGTACTGGATCACGGGCACGCCTGAACCCAGGCCACTGGGCATCACCAGGTGGATTCCCGGCATGCCGACGGCCGTTGCCACGCCCGCATGGCGCGCAAGCCCCAGGTAGACCCAGAACGGCGAAACGTCCTGACTGGTTGAATGGATGTCCAACAGGTGGTCGGCTTGCTCGACCACCTGGCGCATTGCGCGTGCCCGCAGCAGCTCGGCACTGGTCTCGGGCCCATCGAGCCACTCGGTCGACCAGATGCGATTGAAGTTGTGATCGATCTGCCGGCTGTCGAAGGGCCGGTCCATGTCGAAGGTCTCGTACGCGGCCACGTTGGCAAAGCTGATGGTCAGCGTGCCCACCAGCGGCCGAACACCCGTGTCCAGCAGGTGTGTGGCGGCCACCATGCCGCAGAACTCGTTGCCATGCGTGAGGGCGTTGACGAGCACATGGGGCCCAGGCCGCCCCGATTCGAATCGATGGACGTAGTCCACGCCGACGTTGCCCTTGCGGTAGGCCGAGAGGTCTCGTGGAAGCACTTCGAAGTGCACGGAATCGGATGGCTTCTGGATGGATGAGGTGTTCATGGTGTGGCCCATTCTAGAGATCACACCCTAGGCAAAAGGCCGCATTTAGGGCGCGACACCTACGGCGAATCCCGACAATGAACCCACTTCATCAGCAACCCTTTCAGCAACTTCCCCCGGAGATTTCCATGTCTGCACAAAGCCTGTCCACCGTCACCAACGAACTCATCGAGTCCTATGCCAACACGGCACGCCACGTCATCCAGGCCTGCCGCGCCGGCAGCGTGCGCGTGGGCGAAATGATCGATGCGCGCTGGGTTTCGGCGCTGGCTCGGTCGGCCAACCAACTCACGAGCGAAGTGCGTGAGAACGCTCAAGCCGCGCACGACAAGATCAGCGCCGTCTATCACCGCGGCATTGCCGTGACGAGCGACAGCGCCGTCACCGTGATCGACCGCGTCCAGGCCATCGCCGCCTCCAGCGTGCGGCAAGTCGCCAGCAACGCCGAAACGTTTGAGGCCAAGACGGGTGTCTCCGCACTGACGGTGATCGCCGGCGCCGCACTGCCCGCCGCACAGGTCACCTCGCGCCTGGTGGGCGAACTCGAGCGCAAGACCGGCGAATTCGCCAGTTCCATCGATGCCCATCCCGTCCAGCGCAAGGCCAAGGCGGCCACCAAGGCCGCCGCACAAGCCGTCAAGAAGACCGCCAGCCGCGCACGCAAGGCCGCCTGATCACCAATTGCTGTCACGCACGCTATCGTCTCGATAGCAAGGAATGGCCGGTAGCCGCTCGCTACCGGCCATTTTTTCTTGGAAACATGAAAAACCCGAGGTGCTGGTAGAGTTTCTGCCCATGAGCATCGACTTCTACACTTGGGACACCCCCAACGGCCGCAAGATCAGCGTGGCCCTCGAGGAAATGGGGCTGCCCTACACCGTGCACCCCGTGGACATCAACGCCAGTGAGCAGTTCGCGCCCGCGTTCCTGGCCATCAGTCCCAACAACAAGATTCCCGCCATCGTCGACCCCGAAGGGCCCCTGGGGCGGCCCCAATCGGTCTTCGAGTCCGGCGCGATCCTTATCTATCTGGCCGAGAAATCCGGGCGCTTCATGCCCAGGGACGCGGCCACGCGCATCGCCTGTCTTGAATGGCTGATGTTCCAGATGGGCGGCTTCGGCCCCATGCCGGGTCAGGTCCATCACTTTCTGGGTGTTCAGGATGAAAGTGACCGGCGCTACGGCCTTGAGCGCTACAAGAAGGAAACCTTGCGCCTGTACGGCGTGATGAACCGGCGGCTCGATCTGGTGCCTTACTTTGCGGGCAACGAGGTGTCGATTGCGGACTTCGCGATCCTGGGTTGGGCCTGGCGGCATGGCAAGCACCAGGTCGATCTGGCGCAGTTTCCGGCCGTGAAGCGCTGGTACGAGACCATGATGGCGCGCCCGGCCACAGCCAGGGGCTTTGCCGTGCGGCTGAACAAGGGTTGACCGGTCATGCTTGTCACGCCAGCGGATTTCACCGCCCTCATCGAGGCCCACGACCACAGCGCCCACGCGCACCTGAGCTTTGTGTTCTGCGATGGTGGCTTGCTGATCCACGAAAGCTCGCTGGACCTGCCGGACGATTCCGCCCTGGCGGCACTTGGATCGGGGTTGCATTTCGAACCCGTCGGCACCTTGGGCGCTGCCCTGTGCCGCACGGCCTGGCTTCCCGCCGGCGCCAGTGTGCCCGATGGTTATCGCTTCACGCGCTTGCGAGCCTTGTTTGGAAGCCTCGACACCCCGCGCCTGGCCGTTGCGGGCCGCGCGTTTCAGATCGCCGAATGGGCGCGCACCCATCGCTTCTGCGGCGTCTGCGGTGCGCCCACCGAATCGAAAGCCGGCGAACGTTGTCGAGTCTGCACCTCCTGCGGACACACGGCCTACCCGCGCATCTCACCCGCCATGATGGTATTGGTTCGGCGCGGCGATCACATCCTGCTGGCACGCCACACGCATTCCCCCGCGCCGTTCTACACCGCGCTGGCCGGATTCGTCGAAGCCGGCGAATCCATCGAGGAATGCATCCACCGCGAAGTGGCCGAAGAAGTGGGCCTGCGCGTGCGCGACATCCGCTATTTCGGCAGCCAGTCGTGGCCCTTTCCGCACTCGCTGATGATCGCCTACACAGCCGAATATGCGGGGGGCGACATCCAGACCGACCCCGGCGAGATCGCCGATGCACGCTGGTTCGGCCCGGGCGACGAGTTGCCGCGCATCCCGCCTGCCGGATTTTCCATCGCGGGCGAGTTGCTGCGAGCCCACTGGCCGGCCCCCTGAGGGCGACTCGGGTGCAGCGCCCGGTCACCTCGTGCTGACGCCGCTGAGGCTTTTGGCAAGCGGCGGACCGTTTCAAAACCCCAGGGATGCGCCCGCGCCCAGCAGAGTCCCGATGCCCAAGGCGGCGAAGATCAGTGCGGCCACCCCGTGCACCAGGCGCATCGGAATGCGCCGGGCCAGGCGCTCACCGACAAACACGACCGGCACATCGGCAATGAGCATTCCCAGCGTGGTACCCACCACCACCGCCACCGGTGCCGCGTAGTGCACCGCAAGGGCGACCGTCGCCAGTTGGGTCTTGTCGCCCATTTCGGCCAGGAAAAAGGTCACAAGGGTGGCCAGAAACACGCCATGCTTTTGTGCCACGGCCGCCTCGTCGTCTTCGATGCGATCGGGGATCAAGGTCCAGCCGGCCATGGCCAGGAAGGACAGGCCAAGGGCCCATCGCAAGGTGCTGGGGGACAAGCTCGCCTGCACCCAGGCGCCAACGGCACCCGCCAACGCGTGGTTGAAGACTGTGGCGACCAGGATGCCCGCCACGATGGGCCAAGGCCGCTTGAATCGTGCGGCCAGCAGCAAGGCCAGCAACTGGGTCTTGTCGCCCATTTCGGCCAGGACCACGACGCCGGTGGACAACAAAAGAGATTCCATACAGACCACGAGCGCCCCACATATGGCAA
>CAYNWR010000040.1:0-5059 GCA_964400915.1 uncultured Burkholderiaceae bacterium | reverse complement strand
AGCTCAGTTCGGGATCTGGATCACGTTGCCCGAGAACGTGATCTGATTGGCTGCGGCCGGTGCCGCAACGAAGTCCGGCACATGGGTGGCCGTGAGCGCCGGTGCTGCGCCTGCGGTGCCACCACGAACCGTCGTGCGCACGACCTGGCTGGCCGGCAGCGCCGTTCCGCTGCGCAGATGGGCGTACATCGCGTTCATGGCCGAATTGAAATACGGATGCAAAGGCACGAAGCGCGTATCAAAACCGGAAAGCGGCAGGAAGGTGTCGAAGTGCTGGGCATTGAACACCTCGATGTAGCTCAGGCGGCTGCCAGCGCCTTCCACAGCGCGATTGAACGCAGCATAGGCGCGCGACGAGTGATTGACGGCCACCAGTGCGTCGCTACGGCCCGTGACGATCAGTGTCGGCTTGCCACGCAGTTGGCCGTTGAGCAGCACCTCTGACATTCCCGCACGGACCGCTTGGCTCTGTGCCAGTGTCGGCGTGCTGGTGGACGTGAGCGCACCCCCGGTGATGGCATCCGTGCCGGTAACCAACGCGCGCTGGCACAGCGCGGCGTCAAGCGAAAGGTCCGCGGTGTTGCTGGAGGGAGAAACACCAAAGGCCCAGGACTTCGCGCCGCCCACCGAGTCGTTGAACACCACGCTGGCCGGAGCGCCGTTTGCCGTTCCGTTGCCCGTTGCAAAGCTGCCAGCCTTGACCGCCGCCGCGACAGCGATCACGTCGCCGGTGGCACTGACGGCTGCAAAGCTCGTGCTGCAGATGTTGTCGGCAAGCCCAAAGCGTCCAAAGCCGGTGGTGTACATGCCGGCAATGATCGGGGCGTTGCCCAGACCATAGTGAGCGTTGTGCATGGTGTCGTTGTCGGGCGTGAAGCCGTAGGCCCGCAGGCGTGCCAAGGCGTCGGCCGCTTGCTCGGCAGTCGTGGCACCTTTGACCAGTCCTTTGGCAGCCAAGGCCGTGCACCGGTTGGTCGCACGTGCGTTCATGCCGGTCAGGGTCATGTAGTTGTAAAAGCTCGCCTCGGCCATCGTCACCGACGGGGCGAGCGCTGCACAAGGCTGGTAGATGTTGGCGAACGTGAAGTAGTCGATCAGGGGCTTGCCATAGCTCGCAACAGATGTGCCGCCCACACTGATGCCATAGCCGGACGTCGTGTTGGGTTGCGCGCTCGGTTCACTGGCCACCACACCATCGATCAGGCCATCGGCATCCTGCTCGGCCGCCCGAAGCACCGCCGCACCGCCGTTGGAGACGGCACCGGCAATCACGATGGTGTTGGCCGCGTCAAAACGCTTGAGCTTGCTCGACGTCCCCGGTGCCGTCTCGGCGTATTCTTCATTGATGGCATAGAAGGCGTAGCGAATCGAGGCCAAGGTGTCCTGGCCCCAATCCTTCTCGGGGTTGATTTGCGAGTGGACGTGCTTGAGCGCCAGCCGATTGGGGAACGCGGCGTTGAAGGCCGCCCGGGCAGCGTCGGCCATGTTCGCAGCAAAGTGGGCAAGCGCACCGGCCGCCGCGCGGGTGGCGCGGGTGCCGTCGATGCGATGGACGGTGTCGTCGCTGGGGTCGTACAGGCCCATCCCCTTGCCCGCATCGGTCAGTACGACGGCACAACCGCGCTTGAGCCCCCATTCAGAACTTGCGCCGACAGCGCCATATACACCGCGAGAACCGGATGACGGCCCTGCCACGATACAGGGTGCGTTGACATCAAACCGAGATGGAATCTGAACGGCGATGGTGACCTTCTTGCGACCACTGCCATCGTCCAGCACGGCCAGGTACTCCTTGCCAGGGATCAAGCCCTCGCCCAGGCTGTCGTTGCCCGCGAGGTCGATGTTGGGACCATAGAGGCGGCCATATCCACCATTGGCACTCGGGTCGAGGATGGCCCGGTAGTTGGAGTGGATGGCATTGCGACGCAATTCAAGCGCTGATGGGTTCGCTGCATCGGTGAACGCGGGTGCCGCAGCCGCGCCAAGGCCGGTCTTGCCAAGCCCGGCTGTCAAAAGATCCTGCGTTTCGGCCGTCGTTCCGGTGCCCGGTGCCGTCGCACGGTATGCAACGGTGCTCAAAGTGGTAATGCCTGGCGGCACCTCATTGATGGCCGGGCCACTCCCGCCGCAAGCACTCAAGGCACCTGCGGCGATCAAGGTGAGCATCCATTTGGACGGATTCGACATGCGCATGGAAAGGCTCCTGAAATAAGTCTTGTTCTGGCAATGTAGAAGTTCGCCCGCTCGCTGACGATTCGTGTCGATACGCAAGGGAAAACCAGAACATCACGCCGAAGGCGCATCAGGGCAGGCGGCCCTTTCCCTGGCAAGCTGCAGGCGCAGCTCGGTCTTGAGCACCTTGCCGTAGTGATTCTTGGGCAAGCTGTCCAATTGGCGATAGGTGCGCGGCCGCTTGAATCGAGCCATGTTCTGCATGCACAGGGTATCCAGCTCGGCGATGTCCACTTGCTGGCCAAGCGCAGGTACCCAGAATGCCACCACGAGCTCGCCCCACTCGTCGTCAGGCTGGCCAACGACCGCGACCTCGGCAATCGCCGGATGGCGCAGCAACACTTCCTCGACCTCACGGGGATAGATGTTGGACCCGCCACTGATGATCAGATCCTTGGAACGGTCCCTCAGTGTCAGGAAGCCATCCTGATCGAGGCTGCCCATGTCGCCAGTCCACAACCACCCGCTTCGCACAGCCCGGGCCGTCGCTTCAGGATCACGCCAATAGCCGGGCATCACCGTGCTGCCGCGAACCAGCACTTCCCCAACCTCGCCGCAGGCCAGATCACAGCCACCCGCATCGGCCACACGAACCTCCACACCCGACTGTGCCAGGCCCACCGACCCGAGCCGCTCGACATGGCGTGGATGCGCAGTGTCCGCAATGTGATGCCGGCTGAGCGCTGTGATCGTCATGGGGCTTTCACCTTGACCGTAGATCTGCACAAAACGCTGCCCCATCACGCGCACGGCGCGTTGAATGTCGGCCACGTACATGGGCCCACCGCCGTACACGATCGTCTTGATGCCCTCGCCATCCAGTCCTTTGCTCTCGGCACGGTCCACGAGTCGACGAACCATCGTGGGGGCTGCAAAGAACATCACACGTTGATGCTGCATCGCCAAGTCCAGGATTTCACCAGCGTCGAAGCCACGTGACCGCGGCACGACATGCCGTGCACCCACCAGCACATGGGGCAATCCATAGAGGCCGGCCCCGTGGGACATCGGTGCCGCATACAGGACGGCGTCCTCGGGCTGCGCCGCATCGACATCGCTGAAGTAGCACAGGGTCATGGCCATCAGGTTTTGATGCGTGAGCATCACGCCCTTGGGTCGACCGGTCGTGCCCGACGTGTAGAACAACCATGCAAGTTCTTCGCCCCTGCAGTCCATGGGCTCGGGGAGGTGCCCACCCGCCCGCAAGGATTCGTGGTCGGCCGCGCCGGCCAAGATCTTTCCAACCCCCAACGGGAGCGTGCCGTCTTCGGAAACCAGGGACGCATCAAGGTCGCCGCTGACAAAGACCAATCGCGCCTGACTGTGTTCCAGAATGAACTGAACCTCGCGCGGATGCAACTTTGGATTGATCGGCACCACCGCCAATCCCGCCCACCAGCAGGCAAAAAGGATCTCCAGAAACGCCGGCTCGTTGGTCATGAACAAGCCGACGCGGTCGCCCGTGGCAAGACCCATGCGACCGCGCAAGCCGGCTGCAAGCGACGCCACCCGCTGTGCAAGCGTGGCGTAGTCCGCCAACAGGTCCGTGCCGAGGTAAAGGGCCGGCCGACGGGCGTCGGCCCGGGCGATGCGGTCAAGCCAGCGGGCAAGATTCATGCGATGTCCTCCAAGACAGCGCACAGCCTAGCGCATGACACTTCCCACGCTAGGAAAAACCACCGGCGGAGGGCTCAGGAGAAGCCCTATCAGAACTTCCAGCCCAATCCAACCCCCAGCAAAAGTGGATCGACCTTGAACGTGCCCGCCTTGGCGCCGCCCGCGCTGACATCGGTCTTGATACGCACTTTCTTGAGGTCAAGGTTCAGGTACAGATTCTTGGACAACGGAATATCCACGCCTGCCTGAAAAGCCAGGCCCCAACTGTTGCGATCCACGGTGGCCGCACCACCCAGCACATTGACCGAACTGAACCTTGTGTAGTTGACGCCGACACCCAGATAAGGCTTGGCGCCGACTCCGGAATTGAAGTGATACTGGACCGTCAGCGTGGGCGGCAAATGCTTGAGCGATCCAATCGAAGCACCGTTGGAGTACACCGTGTGCTTCTGCGGGACCGTCAATATCAGCTCGGCCGCAAGATTCTTGTCAAAGAAATAGGTGAAGTCAATTTCGGGCAGCGTCTTGTTGTTGACGGTCAAACCAAGGCCGGTGCTGTCTGTATTGGCGCTGTCCAGATGCACGGCGCGCGCGCGAATCAACACATCGCCGGCCTTGAAATCCTGGGCTGCGGCAACGCCGCAAGTCAACGCGGCACACGCGGCCGCTGCGGTAAGGATCTTGTTCATGGTGATCTCCGTACTCTTTGGTACCTGTGCTGGGAACATTCCCAGCGGCCATTAGAGATCTACGACCCATCTTTGATGTTGCGCTGCATCAAAAGGAAATGGAGATCGCGGTGCATCCGCAAATGCTGATGCAGGATCTTTGATGCAGGTCAAGCGTACTCAAGCGCGGGTGGAGCGGCGACGACCGCATCCGGATCGCGCATGCCTTGGCCATCGACGCATTGATGGTGGAGCTGGGGGGAGTTGAACCCCCGTCCACAAGCCTTCCTCGCGCAGTTCTACATGTGTAGCCGTCTGGTTTGAATCTCGCCCCACGAACCGCGCAGCGGCACGCTGTCCATGGCGCCAGCAACCTTATTTCTCATTGACACGCAAGTTGCCCGCGCATCAACCAGCCCATGTAGATTCCCTCGCAGCCTGGACACCTTGCGGCACCCTTGCCCAGCCCATCGGCCAACTGTTGCGAGGCTCACCGGTGTTTAAGCGGCGAGTGCGAAACGTTCGTCGTTTGCAGTTACTTT
>CAYNWR010000039.1:0-12265 GCA_964400915.1 uncultured Burkholderiaceae bacterium | reverse complement strand
TGACTTCGTCGCCTACCTTCAACGCATCAAGCGATCAGAGGCCCGCCGCTACGACGAGGCCGACGACAAGGATGCATTCCAGCGGCGCGAGTATTTCAGTCGCCTCTGAATCCATGACCTCCATCCGCTTTGTCCGCCGCCGCAGCGACGGAACCACCGAGTCGCTTGACGTGGTGGCGCGGCCGGGCCAGAGTGCCATGCAAGCGGCCGTGGACGCCCGAATCGAAGGCATTGCTGCCGATTGCGGTGGTCTGTTGGTCTGTGCCACCTGCCACGTTTTTGTCTCGCCCGATTGGGCTTCGCGACTCGCCCCGCCCAACGACGACGAAGAGGCGATGCTGGCATTTACGGCCGCTGCGCGTCGTGAGACAAGCCGGTTGTCATGCCAGATTCAGCTTGGACCCGAGACAAACGGGCTGACGCTTGAGCTGCCCGACCGCCAGTACTGACAACCAGGAACCGGCATGGATCCCAATCCCCGATCTGCTCCCTACCTCAGCTTGGCAGGCATCGGCAAGACCTTTGGACGTGGCGACCAGCAGACCCAAGCCTTGGGGCGAATTGACCTTGACGTGCGACAAGGGGAGTTTCTGGCCATCGTCGGACCTTCGGGCTGCGGCAAGTCGACGTTGCTGCAGATCGCTGCCGGCCTGGCGCAACCCACAACGGGCACCGTCCGTTTCGATGGCCGCGACGTGACCGAACCACCGCCAGGCATCGTCTACCTTTTTCAGCAATACGCCAAATCGCTGTTCCCCTGGCGCACGGTGATCGACAACGTGGCCTTCGCCGTCGAGCATCGACCTGGCATGGATCGCGCCGCGGCGCGCGAGCACAGCCGCCGCTACTTGGAGATGGTCGGGTTGGGCGACTTCGCGCTGCGCTTTCCAGCCCAGTTGTCGGGTGGAATGCAACAGCGGGTAACCATTGCCCGCGCGTTGGCCGCCGAACCGCGCGTGTTGTTGATGGACGAACCCTTCAGCTCGGTTGATGCTTTGACCCAACTGGAACTTCATGCCATCGTTCAGGATCTGTGGACGCAACACCGCTTCACAGCCGTCCTGGTGACGCACGACGTCGATGAGGCCGTGTTCCTGGCAGATCGCATAGCCGTTTTGTCGATGCGCCCATCGACCGTTGTGCAGGTATTCGACACCGAACTGCCGCGTCCCCGCGACCGAATCGGCACGGCCGAATTGCCGCGTTATCTGTCGCTTCGACACGAGCTGCTGTCCATGCTGCTTGGGCGCGCCGCATGATCAAGGATCGCCGCTGGCTGGACCACGCCCTGGGCGTGTCAACGCTGCTGCTTCTTGTGGGTGTCGTCGAAGTTGCGGCCCGCACCGGATGGGTCAATGCCGCACTGGTACCACCGCCTTCTGTGGTGCTGCGGCATGTGGGGACCATCCTGACCGGGGGGCAGTTCGGGCCGCCACTGGGCCACACCCTGTACCTGCTGGCGGTGGCCTACGTGGTGGGATGTGCGTTGGCCATCGTGGTCGGACTGGCCATGGGGCGCTTCGCTTTTGCATACGGCTTGCTGGAGCCGTTGATCGAAGTGTTGCGGCCATTGCCCAAGCCTGCTTTGCTGCCGCCGCTGATCCTGTTCCTCGGCCTTGGCGACGCGATGAAGCTCACGGTGATTGGATTGGGCGTGTTCTTTCCGGTGTTGATCAATACCGTCCAGGGTGTACGAGGTGTCGACGCGGTGATGCTGGATGTGGCCCGTACCTTTCAGCACGGCACCGCGGCCACCCTGCGAAAGGTGGTGCTGCCTGCGGCGATGCCACTGATTCTCGCGGGGATGCGTGTGGCATTGGGCATCGGTCTGGTGCTGGTGGTGGTGGCCGAGATGATGGCCGGCACTGGCGGGATCGGGTACCTGATCGTCGACATGCAGCGATCGTTTCGTATTCCGGACATGTACGCCTGGAGCCTGATCCTGGCGGTGCTGGGCTTCGCGCTCAACGAGGCCTTTGTGCTGATCGAACGCCGCCTGGTCCGGTGGAACGGGCCACGCAATGACTGAATCGAGCCTTCCTTTCCCTCCCAACCACCGAAAGTGCCCATATGAAATTGCCCACCTACCGCCGTCGCACCGCCATCGCCGCTTTCGCTGCCTCCACGCTTGGACTGGCCGCGCCCTTGGCGCGTGCCCAAGCGACCAAGCTGCGCATCAGCACCATCCCCATCATCGATATCGCGCCGCTTCAGGTGGCGATCGTCAAGGGGTACTTTGCTGCCGAAGGACTGGAGATTGACACGACGCCCAGCCAGGGCGGCGCGGTTGGCATTCCGGCCTTGGCCGCAGGCCAGGTCCAAATTGCATTCAGCAACATCATCTCGACCATTCTGGCTGCCAAGCAGGGCCTGGGCTTCGAGATCATCGCGGCCGGCAGCACCACCGGCGATGCCCCGCCCGACCTGGCCGGCCTGGTGGCCAAGAAGGGAAGTCCGCTGAAGACAGGCAAGGATTTCGAAGGCAAGCGCATCGCGGTCAACACGCGCAACAACATCATCTGGCTCTACGCTCGTGCCTGGGTGCGCGCCACGGGTGGCAATCCCGATGCGGTGACCTACCTCGAAGTGCCGTTCCCTCAAATGGTCGATGCCGTCAAGGGTGACCGCGTGGACGCCGCGTTTGCGGTTGAGCCCTTCATGTCGGCCGGTCTCGCCACCGACCTGCAAGTGGTCGCTTGGCCATACAACACGGTGCAAAAGGGATTTCCGGCTGCGCAATATGCAGCCAGCAAGACCTACATCCAGCAGAACCCGGGTGTGATAGACCGCTGGGTCCGTGCCTACCTCAAGGGCATTGATTGGACCAACGCCAACAGCAGCAGCGACGAGCTGTTTACGATCATTTCGGCGTACACCCGCATTCCGACCGAGGTGCTGAAGAAGCTACCCATGCCGGCCTATCAGAAGACGGTGGATGCCGCCGCGCTGGAGCCGGTGGTGGCCGAAATGCGCCGCAATGGCCTGCTGGACGGCCCGTTCGATGTCAAAGGTCTTCTGTACCGCACCGCCACGAGTGGTGTGCGCTGATGGCTGTTGGCAGATCGCCCATGGGGTTCGACACCACCATCGTTTGCGGCGATATCGTCACCATGGACCCGGCGTGTCCGCGCGCTCGGTCCATGGCCCTGCGGGGCGACCGCATCGTCGCCATCGGATCGATCGAGGCGGTGCGCGCGGCCCTGGGTGGCGCCCCATCGCGCCAAATTCGCTACGGTCAAGGGACCGTGGTTCCGGGCTTGATCGATACCCACAACCACATGCACTGGACCGGTGTCCAGGCCCGCCTGGTTGATCTGGCCCCGGCACGCAGCTTTGCCGACATCCAGGAGGCGATCCGCGCGTATGCAGCACGTCACCCCGCGCGGCCTTGGATCAGTAGCGGCGGCGGGTGGCACCTGACCAGCTTGCGCGAAGGCTGCTACCCCACGCGCAAGGATCTTGACGCCGCATGCGAGGATCGACCCGTTTTTCTGCCGCGCGTGGGACATGCTGCGGTGGTGAACACGCGGGCGCTGCAGTTGGCAGGCATCACGCGCGACACGCCCGACCCGGTGGGGGGCCGCATCGAACGCGATGCGGATGGTGAACCCACGGGCGTGCTTCTGGAGCCACCCGCATTTGAGCCGGTGGCGCGGCTGGTGCCGCCGCTTGCGGTCGACGAGCAGGCCCAGGCCCTTCGGGATATCCAGCGCGCCTATCACGCGGCGGGTCTTACCGGCATCATGGATCCGGGCGTGACACCTGAAATGATGCGCGCCTATCAGCAGCTTTGGCGGCAAGGCGAACTGAGTATGCGCTCGGTGCTGATGCCACTGTCCGATTCCAGCCTGCCCTTGCAGGAGAACCTCGACAGAATCGAGCGCGCCGGACTGGGCACCGGGTTCGGCGACCAGCAGCTCAAGCTGGGTGGTGTCAAGCTGTTCCTGGACGGCGGCGCGTCTCTTGGCACTGCGCTGATGCGCGAGCCATTTCCCGACGAGCGCTGCAACTGTGGCATCCAGGTCACGCCCACGGAGGTCTTCAGGCGCATTGCATGGCACTGCGCGCGGCTGGGCTGGTCGCTGGGTGTGCACGTGGTGGGCGGGAAGGCGATCGACATCGCGCTGGACGTTTTCGCGGAGATCGATCGTGAGATTGCGCTGCGTCCACTGCGTTTCACGCTGATTCACGCCTACCTGTGGCCGGAAGAGCGAAACATTCGCGAGGCTGCACGCATGGGTATCGTGGTCGCTACGCAATGTTCGATGCAGTACGCCTTCGGCCCCTTGCTGGTCAAACGCTTTGGCACGGCTCTGATGGCGGTGGCCACGCCGGTGCGCAGCTGGCTCGACGGCGGCGTGATCGTGGGTGGTGGGTCCGACTCACCCATCACGCCATTTCAGCCATTGTTGGGCCTTTGGCAAGCACGCACGCGGCTCGTCGCGGGCAGCAATGAGCCGGTGGGGCGCCAGCAGGCTGTCAACGGCGAAGAGGCCCTGGCGCTGTACACGCGCGACGCCGCGTATCTGAGTTTCAGCGAACACGAGCGCGGCGTGCTGCGGCCTGGGATGCTGGCCGACTGGACGGTGCTGTCGGTCGATCCGGTGGCGTGCGAGCCTGAGGCCTTGCGTGACGCCCGGGTGCTGGCCACCGCCGTCGGCGGCCGGATCGTCTACGAGGCGTGATGCCGTGAAGGGATCGCATCGCGGATGGGGTGTCGGGCTGATCGTGTTGCTGCTGATCCTGTGGCAGTTCTCGGCCGGCCGGTGGGTCTCCAGCAGCAATTGGCCGACGGTCACCCAGATCCTGCACTCATTGGTGGCCGGGCTGCGCTCGGGCGAGTTGGTGCAGGTGTTCGGCTCCACGTTGTGGCGCATGGCACTGGGTTTCTCGATCGGGACCGGAGCAGGTGTGTTGCTGGGGCTGGCCATGACGCAATGGCCACGCCTGAACGCAGCCTTGCGCCCCCTGATTGAGTTGTTGCGGCCGATCCCGATCCCGGCGGTGATCCCGCCCCTCATCCTGCTGCTGGGCATCGACCACGCGATGAAGGTGTTCGTGGTGGCTTTCTCGACCTTTTTTCCGGTGCTCGTCAACACCGTGGGTGGCGTGCGATCGGTCGATCCTGCAGCGTTGGATGTGGGTCGCACTTTCCAGGTGGGGCGGCGGCGCATCCTGCTGCAGGTGGTGCTGCCAGCCAGCCTGCCCTATATCCTGGCAGGCATGCGGATCAGCCTGGCGCTGGCGCTGATCGTCAGCGTGGTGGCCGAAATGATCGCGGGCTCGGAGGGCATCGGCTACTACGTGATGACCATGCAATACGCGATGCGGGCAAGTGATATGTACGCTGCGATCTTCCTGTTGGCCGCCGTGGGCTACGCGCTGAACCTGGCGATGCTGCACCTGGAGCGGCGGCTGCTGCATTGGTGGCACACCGCCTGACCCTGACGTGCGCAATTGCGTGTCCGGGGATGGCGCGCTCACCATGCCCATCGCAGGCGATGATGCGGGCCATGAAGCAAGGCAAGCACGGGTCGATGTCAGTCGCTCAGGAAGCTGGATCCACTCCCGCAGTGTTGCCTCTGGCCTTCTTGCGTCTTGCGCATGCCAATCTGGCGGCACAAGCGGCCGAGCAGGTCAGCCTGGCAGCCGTCCCTATCGTGGCAGTGATGGTTTTGCAAGCGGGTCCGCGTGAGATCGGGTGGCTCGCGGCAGCGCAGAGCCTGCCGTTCCTGTTGCTGTCGATTCCCTGCGGGATGTGGGCCGATAACGGGTCGCGTCGCGCGCTGATGATCGCTGGCGAGGTGCTGCGAACACTGGCCATGCTGGGTCTCCTGTTGATCTCTGTCTTCCAGGCCGTCTCGTTTCCGGCATTGGCGGCCCTCGGGTTCCTGGGCGCTACCGGGACCGTGGCGTTCACCGTGGCGGCGCCGGCCTTGGTGCCGTGCCTGGTGGGTCCCGCCGCGTTGGGGCGCGCCAACGGACGCCTGGAGCTGGCGCGCAGTCTGGCGTTTGCGGCAGGCCCTGCACTGGCCGGCACCCTGGTGGCCTGGGCGGGAGCCCCTGCAGCCTTTGTGCTGGCCAGCGCATTGGCCGCTGCTGCGGTGGCGTGGTTGCTGGCCTTGCCCGGCGACACCGCTGCGCCACAGGGCGGCATGCGCCATCCCGTGGCCGAGCTGCGCGAAGGCATGCGCTTTGTCTGGGTCCACCCGCTGCTGCGGCCCATTTTTCTTTGCGCCGTGATCTGGAACGTGAGCTGGTTCGTGTTGCAGGCAGCGTATGTACCTCACGCCATGACAAATCTGCAGCTTGGCGCTTCGGGTGTGGGCACGACCTTGGCGCTGTACGGTGTGGGTATGGTCCTGGGTGCACTGGCTGCCCCCGCGCTGATGCACAAGCTTCCCTTTGGGCCGGTCGTCCTGATCGGCCCGGCCACCTCGGTGCTGGCGGCGGTTCTGATGGCTGCCAGCGCCATCTGGCCCCAGGCGTGGCTGGCAGCGCTGTCCTTCTTCCTGTTTGGCGCGGGGCCCATTGTCTGGACGGTAAGCACCACCACCTTGCGCCAGACCGTGACGCCCAACGAACGCCTGGGCAGGGTGGGTGCGTTGTTCCTCACCGCAAACGCAGGGGCCCGCCCCTTGGGCGCTGCACTGGGGGCACTCATCGGCACATTGTTGGGCGGCGTGGGCGATGGCGCGGCCATCACCGTCTGCCTGATGATCGCGGCGACAGGCTATGGGCTGCAGTTTGTCATCGTGCTGGGCTCATCCGTGCGTCACTTGCGCACGCTGCCGTCACGCGCAGACGCCGTGGTGTGAGTCACCCTCTGAGGCCATCAAAGGTGACCGTACAGGGTCGCCTGAGATGGCTTTGAATGGCGCAGCAGGCATGGCTTGGGTGTGGTGCAATGATGAAATGGGATTCTTCATGATGCGGCGGATTCGTTTTGAAGCAACGCGCATATTGGCGCTTCCCGCAGAACGAGGCTGCCAAGAGGGGAATGCCAGTCCGTTCTGGCGTGTCCAGGTCAAGGTCTTGGACGTGCTGCTGTGGCTGGCTGCTACCGGTGCACTTCCGGCACAGGCAGAGGTCACTGCTGTCGCCTGGGCGCGCGGCCTCGCGCACCCCTGGGCCTTGGCCTTCCTGCCGGACGGTCGAGCCCTGGTGACCGAGCGCCAAGGGCGCCTGCGCCTGATCGATGCGCAAGGTCAAGTGTCCGCGCCCTTGGAAGGTTTGCCCAAGGTCGATTTCGCGGGTCAATGTGGATTGCTGGATGTGGCTGTCGATCCCCAGTTCGCAAGCAATGCCTTGGTGTACTGGACCTTTGCCGAACCTTCCCCCGATGGGACGGGCAACAGCACGGCGGTGGCGCGGGGCCGCCTGGTGGGCCAGCGCCTGGAGGACGTGCGGGTGATCTTCAGCCAGGTGCCCAAAGTGGCCAGTCGATTGCATTGCGGGTCGCGCATCGCGTTTGATCGCGATGGGCATCTGTACGTGGGTCTTGGCGATCGCTACTCCGAGAAGGACGAGGCACAGAACCTTGGCAACCACATCGGCAAGATCGTTCGAATCACCCGCGAGGGACAGGCGCCTGCCGACAACCCCTTCGTGCGTCGTCCAGGAGCCCGGCCCGAGATCTGGAGCCTGGGTCACCGCAACATCCAAGGCCTGACGGTGCATCCACAGACGGGACAGTTGTGGGCCACGGAACATGGCCCACAAGGCGGCGATGAGGTCAATCGCATCGAGCCGGGGCGCAACTATGGCTGGCCACGAGTGACCTATGGCCGCAACTACGGCACCGGAACCCGAATTGGCGAAGAAGGACCGGTGGCCGGTTTCGAGCAGCCATTGAAGTGGTGGACACCGCTATCCATCGCGCCCAGCGGCCTGAGCTTCGTCAAGGGTGACCGTTACCCGGGTTGGACGGGTCAGCTGTTGCTGGGGGCTCTGCGCGGACAGGCGTTGGTTCGACTGGCTGTCAGTGGACAGACCGTGACGGGCGAGCGGCGCGAGTTGGCCAACCTGACGCAACGCGTCCGCGATGTGCGCGAGGCGCCGGATGGCTGGATCTACGTTGTCACCGACGGTCCCGATGGGCAGGTGTTGCGCCTGCGACCCTGACCTTGCCACGGGTGCGGTATTGCACCCCGGCCCACCTCTGCTTTGGTTGATGCCTGAGTTCAAGGCCGGCGGCATGCAGCGCCGTTGAGGCCTTGGCCTTTGGCAGCCGCGACGGCTGCGGACCTGCCGCAGTGAATCTTGCTGGCACAGTCTTTGCATCCAAACTTGAATACAAGATTGGATGTTCAAAAGTGGTGCCCTCGACCCCAACCGAACCGCATCAGCACAGCGCCGCCGACCGGGCCTGGATCGAGCGTCTGGAAGTGCCGCTGTCCCTGCGGGCGGATGGTCCTTTGGCAGGCTTGCGGTTTGCCGTGAAGGACAACATCGACGTGGCCGGGCTGCCCACGACGGCGGCGTGCCCGGCCTTTGCCTATCGGCCGACACAACACGCCGAAGTGGTGCGACGCCTGCTCGAATCAGGGGCAACTCTGGTCGGAAAAACCAATCTCGACCAGTTTGCCTGTGGCCTGAACGGCACGCGCTCACCCTATGGCGCTGTGCCCAACGCCTTTGATGCGACATTGGTATCGGGCGGCTCGAGTTCCGGGTCGTCCTACGTGGTCGCCACCGGTCAGGTGGACTTTGCATTGGGTACCGACACGGCGGGCTCGGGGCGGGTGCCCGCGGGCCTGCAGAACATCGTTGGACTCAAGCCCAGTCGCGGGGCCATCAGCACACACGGCGTGGTGCCGGCTGCCCCCAGCATCGACTGTGTCTCGATCTTCGCGACGACAGTTGCGCTTGCGGCGCGTGTTCTCGATGTTTGTGTGGGTCCGGATGCGCGCGACCCGTTTTCACGGGTTCCGGCCTGGCACCTGCAGCGCTTGCCCAATGCCTTTCGATTCGGTGTGCTGCCGGGTGACCACCCCGTGGGAGACGAGCACAACCGCGCTGCCTATCTTGCGGCGATTGATCGATTGAAAACCCTGGGCGGCACACCGGTGGTGATCGATTTCGAACCCTTTGCCCATGCGGCTGCGCTGCTGTATGAAAGCGCCTTGGTGGCGGAACGCTACGCGGCCCTTCGGCACTTCTTTGATGCGCACGAGGTCGAGGTCATCGAGCCGGTGCGCTCCATCCTCGCGCGGGGGCGCCAATACAGTGCGGCCGATCACTGCGATGCCTTGCGCCAGTTGAAGGTGTTCGAGCAACAAGCCCGGGCCGCGTGGGCGGCCATGGATGTGTTGGTGTTGCCGACTGCATCGGCGCACTACAGCATTGAGCAGATGCTGGCCGACCCGGTGGCCTTGAACCGCAACCTGGGTACCTTCACCAATTTTGTCAACCTGCTGGACTACGCCGCACTGGCCGTTCCGGCAGCCCAGCGCCCGGACGGCCTGCCCTTTGGTGTCACCCTGATCGGCCCTCGTGGGAGCGATTGGCAACTGGCCGAGCTGGGGCAACGCTTTCACCACGGGACGGGCCTGCCACAGGGCGCCTGCGGCAAGCCCTTGCCGGCACCTGCAACCATTCCGCGCCTGCGGCCTGATGCCTGGGTGCGGGTGGCCGTGGTGGGCGCCCACCTCACCGGCATGCCACTAAACAGCCAACTGACCGATCGTGGCGGGCGTTTGGTCGGGGTGGCAAAGACGGCGCCGCACTACCGGCTCTTTGCTCTGCCATCCGCCATCCCGCCCAAGCCGGGTTTGTTGCGTGTGGCAGACCGACAAGGCGGCACCATCGTCCTGGAAATCTGGGAGATGCCTGTCGAGCATTACGGCTCCTTTGTGGCGCTGATCGCGCCGCCGCTGGGCATCGGCACGCTCACCCTGTCCGACGGGACGACGGTTCAGGGCTTTCTGTGCGAAGCCCAGGCCCTGCAAGGTGCCCAGGACATCACCCACCTTGGCGGTTGGCGTTCGTTCATCGAGGCCCAAACCACCAACGTCTCATGAATTCGCAATTGTTCAAACCGGAGGGCCAGATGGTCTCAACAGTTCCATTTCCTGCATCGCATCACGCCGGGCGGCGTCGCCAACTGCTGCGTGCTGGCGCCGCTCTGTGCTGCCTCGGGGTGCCGTTGGCTGTCCAGGCCCAGGCGGGCCCCAAGATTCGCGTGGGGTACTGGCCCATTGCGGCTGGCCTGCCTTTCTATTCAGCGGTCGAGCTGGGGTACTTCAAGGAAGCGGGTCTGCAGGTCGAGCCCCTGCGATTTGCCGGCGCCCAGCAGATCATGGAAGGCATGCTGGCCGATCGAGCCGACGGCAGCGCCAATGGCACGGGATCGGCCAACATCGCCATTGGCGAACTGGCTGCACCGGGGAGCTTCAAGATCTTCTGCTCAAACCCCAGCAACGTGAAGAACGTGCTGGACGAGGTCATCGTGCCGGCAGCAAGTCCCGCCAAGGTGATGTCCGACCTCAAGGGCAAGCGCATCGGCTCGGGCCCCGGCATCCAGAATGTGACACTGGCCAAGACTGTGCTGGAGCGCGGTGGCGCGACCGGCGCCACCGTCGTCGAACTGCCCATCGGGCAACACGTGGCCGCTCTGGCGGCGGGGCAACTGGATGGTTGCTACACCCTGGAGCCCACGGGGACCATCGGCCGCCTCAACGGCACCACCCGTGTGCTGGAAGCGGGGGTCATTTCCCGCTACGTTCTTGGCGATGCCAATGCTCCGTGGTTCGGCGGCTCGGCCTCGTTGACCGCCAGCTTCATCCGCAAGCATCCGGAAGAGACCAAGAAGTTTGTTGCCGCCTATGCCCGCGGTGTGGCCTATGTGCGCAGCAAGCCCGGCGAGGCGCGGCAATACCTGAAGGGCTACACGGCCATCGAAGGGCCGCTCACCGGTGAGGTGCCCCTGGCTGCCTACACGATGTACAACGAGTTCACACCGTCGGACATCGGCCACTTCCAGAAGTTCTTTGATCTGTTCTCCGAAAAGGGCATCTTCACGTCGCGCCTGATGGTCGATTCGATGCTCTACAAGGGCTGAGGCGCATGAGCACGGAAGTTGCCAGCCCGGCGCCCGCGTCCTGGGCGCCCCCGTCGGGCCAGGGCCCCGTGCCGGCGCCCGTGGTGCCCCGCACCCAGGCCCTGGCACGCCTGCTGCCGTTTGTGGGGCCCGCCGTGCTGTTTGTGGTGTGGGACCTGGTGGTGCGCCTGGGTTTCATCAAGCCCATCCTGCTGCCGTCGCCCACCGACACGCTGGTGACCCTCGTCAACGGCATGGCCAATGGCAGCCTGCTCAAGGACCTGCTCGTCACCGTGTGGCGAACCGTCCAGGCCTTTTCGATCGCCGCCGTGGTCGGCATGCCCCTGGGGGTGGTTCTGGGCAGCACCGAGAAGGCCTATCGCAGCGTCGAATTCCTGATCGACTTTTTCCGGTCGACGCCGTCCTCGGCGCTGATCCCGCTGTTCCTGATGATTTTCGGCGTGTCCGAGATCAACAAGGTGGCCATTGCGGCTTTCGGTGCCCTGCTGATCGTCGTCTTCAACAGCGCCTACGGTGTGATCAACGCGCGCAAGCAGCGGGTGATGGCAGCGCGGGTGATGGGTGCAACGAGTTGGCAGATTTTCAAGGACGTGTCGATCTGGGAGAGTCTCCAGCCCAGCTTTGTCGGTCTGCGGTCGGCGGTGTCGATGTCGCTGGTGATCGTCATCGTCGCCGAGATGTTCATTGGCTCCGACAGTGGCCTTGGGCACCGGATCATCAACTCGCAGCAGGTCATGAACGTGCGCGACATGTACGCGTCCATCCTCTCGGCCGGTGCGCTCGGCTACGCGCTCAACGTCCTGTTTCTCGTGATCGAACGCCGCATCGTGCACTGGAGCGGTCGATGAACGCCGTGGTCAACGCGCCCGTGTTTGCCGATTTGCCGACACCCGCATTCAAGCCGGGCCCGGCGGGCACCCACATCACCATCCGGGGACTCACCAAGTACTTTGCGGGCTGGCCCCTGTACGAAGACTTCGACCTTGACATCCCCAAACACAGGATCGTCTCGGTGTTCGGACCCAACGGATGTGGCAAGAGCACGCTGATCAACATGATCGCAGGCCTCGTCCCCATCGACCGGGGCGAGATCCTCTTCGATGGCAAGAGCCTGAAGGACACACGCATCGGCTATGTCTTTCAGAACTACCGCGAGGCGATGTTTCCGTGGATGCGAACGATCGACAACATCGCCTACCCGCT
>CAYNWR010000038.1:0-12480 GCA_964400915.1 uncultured Burkholderiaceae bacterium | reverse complement strand
CACGGCGCCGTGCTTGAGCCCGCGCGTGCGGCCGGCTTCCTCGGCGAGGCGTGCGATTTCCACCGCCTCGCCCAGGTTGGTGGCGATGGGTTTCTCGCAATAGACGTGCTTGCCGGCGCGCAGCGCCTTGGCCAGCAGGGTGGGCCGCATCTGGGTGGTGCCGGCATCAAAGAACACGGTGTCGTCGGGGTTGGCCAGTGCGGTGTCCAGATCGGTGCCCCAGCGACTGACGCCGTGGGCGCGGGCCAGTGCCTCGATCTTCTCGGCGTTGCGACCGATGAGGATGGGGTCGGGCATCACGCGGTCGCCGCTGGCCAGCGTCACGCCACCTTGCTGGCGGATCGCGACGATCGAGCGGATCAGGTGTTGGTTCATGCCCATGCGCCCGGTGACGCCGTGCATGATGATTCCAAGTCGTTGGGTGGCCATGGCGATCGGATCTCCGAAGAAGGTGCTTATTAATTCACTGTATGGTGAATTATAGGGCGATTTTGATCTTCGAAACAAGCTGCTGGATTTCTGCCTAGCTGCGCAACACGTAGCCCAGGATCACGTCGCACATGTGGGACAGGCGCTCCTGCCGGGCCTTGGCGCCCAGCAGGTCGCGCCCGAAGATGGCCGACAGCGTGGCGTTGTTGGACAGGTAGAAATAGGACAGCGAGGCGATCGAGATGTACAGCTGCACGGGGTCCACCCCGCCGCGGAAACTGCCATCGCGCCAGCCCCGGTTCAGGATGTCGGTGAGCATCTCCACCAGCGGCGAGTTCAGTTCGCGCACACGCGACGAATCGGCCAGGTGTCGGGCCCGGTGCAGGTTGGCGCTGTTGAGCAGGGTGAGAAACTCGGGGTGGTCCAGGTAGTAGTTCCAGGTGAACTCGACCAGGCGCCGCACGGCGTCGGCGGGCTTGAGGTTGAGCAGCTTGAGCGCGCGCTCGGCTTCGCGGATGTGGTCGTAGGCCTGCTCCAGCACGGCCGCGAACAACTGGTCCTTGTCCTGAAAGTAGTAGTAGATCAGCCGCTTGTTGAGCCCGGCGCGGGTGGCGATGCGGTCCATGCGCGCGCCGCCGAGCCCGTGGGCCGCGAACTCGTCGCGCGCCGCCAGTAAGATGGCGAGCCGCGAGCGGTCGGCGTCGCGCAGGCGCTCGTCGGCGGGCACGGGGGTGAGGGTCTGGCGGGCCTTGGTCATTGCTGGATAATTCACCAAAAGGTTAATTCAGTCAATCGACACCCCATCGGCATCTTCAATCCGGAATGGGTCCGGCGTTTCGGACCCTCAAGCTTCATGAACCAAGCCAACGCAGCAACGTCTTCCCAACAAATGGCCGGCCATCTGCTGGTGCAATGCCTGGTCGAACAGGGTGTGAGCCATGCCTTCGGTGTGCCCGGCGAGAGCTACCTGGCGGCGCTCGATGGCTTTCATGCCTACCGCGATCAGATCCGCTTCGTGATCTGCCGCCAGGAGGGCGGCGCGGCATTCATGGCCGAGGCGGCGGGCAAGATTTCGGGGCGGCCGGGCATCTGTTTCGTCACGCGCGGGCCCGGCGCCACCAATGCGTCGATCGGCGTGCACACGGCCTTCCAGGACTCGACACCGATGGTGCTTTTCGTGGGCGACGTGGCCAGCGACCAGCGCGATCGCGAGGCCTTTCAGGAACTGGACTACAGCGTCTTCTTCGGGCCCAGCACGCGTGGCATGGCCAAGCGTGTCGAGCGCATCGACGACCCGCATCGCATCCCCGAATACGTGCAGCGCGCCTTTGCCACCGCGATGAACGGCCGGCCCGGACCCGTGGTGCTGGTGCTGCCCGAGGACATGCTGACGCAGATGACGGCGGCCAGGCCCCTGCCGCGCGTCGAGCCCGCCCAGGCCTGGAGCGACCCGGGTGCGCTGCGCGAGTTGCGCGAAATGCTGCTGGCCGCGCAGCGGCCCTTCGTGATCGCGGGCGGTGGCGGCTGGACGCCGCAGTCGGCCCAGGCCTTGCAGCGCTTTGCCGAGAACTGGAAGTTGCCCGTGGGCAATGCGTTTCGGTTCCAGGACACCTTCGACAACACACACCCGCAATACGCGGGCGACGTGGGCATCGGCATCAACCCCAAGCTCGCTGCGCGGGTGCGCGAGAGCGATCTGATCCTGGCCATCGGCCCGCGCCTGGGGGAGATGACCACCAGCGGCTACACCCTGCTGGAGCCGCCGCGGCCCGCGCAGAAGCTTGTGCACATCCACGCCAGCGCCGAGGAACTGCACCGCGTGTACCGCGCCGATCTGGCGATCAATGCCACGATGAACGCTGCCACGCGCAGCCTGGAGGTGTTGACCGCGCCACCCGCCTTGCCCTGGGAGGACTGGACGGCCGCCTGCCACGCGGACTATGAAGCCAACCTGGTGCCGCAGGCCCTTCCCGGCGACATCGACATGCATGCCATCGTGATGAGCCTGCAAAAGCACCTGCCGGCCGACACCGTGCTGACCAATGGCGCGGGCAATTTCGCCAGCTGGGTGCATCGCTTCTTCAAGTACCCGGGGCTGGCCAAAGGCTACAAGACCCAGGCGGCGCCCACCTCGGGGGCCATGGGTTACGGTGTGCCGGCCGGCATCGCCGCCAACATCACCACCGGCCGCACGGCATTCACGATCGCCGGCGACGGCGATTTTTTGATGACCGGTCAGGAACTGGCCACGGCCCGCCAGTTTGGTGGCAAGAGCATCATCGTGCTGCTCAACAACGGCACCTACGGCACGATCCGCATGCACCAGGAGCGCGAATACCCCGCCCACGTGAGCGGGTCCGATCTGGCCAATCCCGATTTCGCCGCGTTGGCCCGGGCCTATGGCTGGGCCGGTGTGCGCATCACCCACACCTCGCAGTTCGAGCCCGAGTTGCTGGCGGCACTGGCCCGTGCTGAAGGGACGGTGATCGAGGTGATGATCAGCCCCGAGCTGATTTCCACGCGCGGCACGCTCTCGGCCATTCGCGCGCAGGCCCAGCAACGCCTGGCCACGGCTGCGAAACGGTCATGAGCGTGGCGCAGCCTTCCCGTCGCGGGGCGGAGCGTCCGTGGTGACGGCACCACCGCTGACGCGGGCGCTGGCGCACCAGCGGGTTTACAGCGGCGAGTTCGGCGCGCATGTCCACGGGCACGCGCAGGTGCTCATCGGCCTTTCGGGCCAGATGGAGCTGGGTTGGGGGACACACGGCCTGCGGGTCGATGCAAGCAATGGCGCGGTGATCCCTGCGGGACTGGCCCATGACTACGGCACGCGTGATCGCGCCGATGTGTGGGTCATCGACGCGCCGATGCAGCACGGGTTGGAGCGCGCGCGCCGCATCACCGTGCCGGCGGGATGGCAGGCGCGCCTTGCAAGCCAGGGTGTGCAGGCGCTGCTGGACGAACTTGCGGGCCGTGGGCGTGCGCGGCCTCGTAGGGCGCTTGATCTCGCGGCCTTGGCGCGTCACATCGACAGCGACCTCACACGCAGGTGGTCGGTTCGCGATCTCGCGCGCTGGGCGGCCTTGAGTCCGCAGCATCTTCACGAACGCATGCTGCAGGATGCTCAATGTTCACCCATGCAGTTTGTGCGCTCGCGCCGCCTGTCAGCCGCGCGCACCTTGCGGGCCGCACGCCGCTTGAGCCTGCGCGAGGTGAGCGAACGCGTGGGCTATTCGAGCGCCAGCGCACTCGCATTTGCCTTGCGCCGCCAGTCGATGCAGCCTTGACCCGAGTTTCTCGACATATCCGGCGCCGCGTCCGCGTGATGATCGACGGATGACTCAGCGGGACACCAGCACCGACGCATCAATCGGCACCGTGGGTGCGACCCGCCAGGCAATCCGGGGCGTGGCCATGGCCCTGCTGGCGGCGGTGCTTTGGGGCACCACCGGGACCGCGCAAAGCCTTGCACCCGTGGGCATGCCGTCGGTCTGGATCGGGGCGCTGCGGCTGCTCGTGGCCGCTCTGTTTTTTGTAGCTTTGTATCAAGGATCGATGCTCGCTACCGGCTCATTATCGGGAAAACAGTCGACCGACCCGGCCCCACACGGTTTGTGGCGGGTGGTGGTGGCTGCCGGGCTCAGCGTGGCAGCCTACAACCTGTGTTTCTTCGCTGGCGTGCGAGCCAGCGGCGTGGCCGTGGGAACAGCGGTTGCCATTGGCAGCGGGCCGATCTGGGCTGGCCTGATTCAGCGTCTGGTGCTGGGCCAGGGGCTGTTGCCGTCGTGGTGGCTGGGGACGGTGCTGGCCGTGGCCGGTGGCGCGGTGATGGTGCTGGCGGGCGCCGGGCCGGGCGGGCAGGGCGCTGCGTCAGGCGCCGACCCGAGGGGTTCGGTGGGGGGCCTTGTGCTGTGCCTGGGGGCCGGGCTGAGCTATGCCATCTACACGTTCTTCAACAAGCAGCTGGTGCGGCACTGGGTACCGGCACGAACCAACGCCTGGGTGTTTGGGACGGCGGCGGCCTTGTCCTGCGCGGTGGCACCGGCACTCGCCGATTGGGAAACCCCCAGTTCCACCGGGTGGTTGGTGCTGCTGTGGCTTGGCCTGGCCGCCACGGGGCTGGCCTATCTGTTGTTCACGACGGCCTTGCGCCACCTCTCGGGTGCCACCGGCGTGGCGCTTGCACTGGGCGAGCCCGTGACGGCCTTCGTGTTGGCGGTTGTGCTGGTGGGGGAGAGGCCAGGCTGGGCCGCTTTGGCCGGGTTGGGCGCCGTCCTGGGGGGGCTGGCCGTGGTGATTCGTACCGAGTTGCAGGGCGCGGCGCGAACCGGGAGGCGCTGAGCTGGCGTGGCGCAGCGCGCGCCACATCACGGGCGCCTGGCCTTCGTGCGATGCCAAGCGGGCACAATCCCTGGAAGCTTGGACGCGCGCCGCAGGATCAAGTGCGGGGCGTCCCCTTGTTTTTCTGGAGCGCGGCATGGAAGCTGTTTTTGAACTGGTCCGTGGCACCCGTCCCCTGCTGGTCAGCGTGCCCCATGTGGGCACCGAAATCCCCAGCGAACTGGGCGCACGCATGGTTCCGCGGGCCCTGGCCGTGGAAAACACCGATTGGCACCTGCACCTCATCTACGCCTTTGCACGTGCGATGGGCGCGAGCATGATCGTGCCGCGCTTTTCGCGCTTTGTGGTGGACCTGAACCGACCACCCGAAAACACCCCGATGTATCCAGGTGTCAACAACACCGAATTGTGTCCCACGCGCTTCTTCACGGGTGACCCGATCTACCGGGACGGCCAGGCGCCGCAAGCCGACGAGATCGCCCATCGGGTGGAAACCTATTGGCGGCCGTATCACGATGCGCTGGGAGAGGAACTCGCACGCCTGCGCGCCCAACACGGGCATGCCCTGCTCTGGGATGGGCACAGCATCGAATCGTCCCTGCCCTGGTTGTTCGAGGGGCGGCTGCCCGATCTCAACCTGGGGACTGCTGACGGGCAAAGCTGCGCACCGCACCTGCGCGAGCGCCTGATGCAGGTGCTGGCGGGGCAAAGCGAGTTCAGCCACGTGACCGACGGGCGATTCAAGGGGGGATACATCACGCGCCGCTACGGGCGGCCCGCCGAGGGCGTGCACGCCGCGCAGATGGAGATGTGCTTTTCGACCTACATGCGCCAGGAGCGTGCGCCTTGGCTCCTGGACGAGGAGCGGGTGGCCGGTCGGCTGCAGCCGCTGCTGCAGCGCTTGCTGCAGGCCATGCTGGACGGCGCGCAGATGCACTGAACGGCGCCACCAAGAAAAAGGGCCGCTCAAGGCGGCCCCGATCAAGCCAGCACCGGGGTGCTTACTTGACGTGCTTGCCGATCAAGCCGGCCATCTCGAACATGGAGACCTGGGCCTTGCCGAAGACTTCCTTCAGCTTGGCGTCGGCGTTGACCATGCGCTTGTTCATCTTGTCCTGCAGGCCGTTCTTCTTGATGTAGGTCCACATCTTGGAGACGATCTCGGTGCGCGGCAGCGGGTTGTTGCCCACGATGGCGGCCAATGCAGCGCTGGGGGTCAGCGCTTTCATGAACGCGGCGTTGGCGACGCGCTTCTTCGCGGGGGCCTTCTTGGCCGGCGCTTTCTTGGCGGGAGCCGCCTTCTTCGCCGGGGCCTTCTTGGCGGGAGCCGCCTTCTTGGCCGGAGCCTTCTTCGCGGGTGCAGCTTTCTTAGCGGGGGCCTTCTTTGCCGGGGCCTTCTTTGCGGGAGCTTTCTTTGCAGTTGCCATGATTGATGTCCTTCTAGAAGTTGCTATAGCACCAATGGGGACGGGCCCCACTGGCATCGTGGATGCTAATGGGAAAGACTGGGCTTTCCAAGGGAAAACGGCCATTTTCCAAGCGAGAATGTTGCAGTTGCGCTAAGAAAGCCACTGGTTTTTCTCTCTGATGACGTCCAGCAGCTCCACCTCCATGCCCAGCAAGGGCCTGCCCGTTGCGCAGAGCTGGCTGCTCGGGGCGGTCCTTGTGGGGCTGGTGATGGCCTTGGGGGTGCTCAACCCGCGCCCGCTGGAGGTGTTGCGCCTGGCCACTTTTGACCAGATGCAGCGCCTGGCGCCACGCAGCGGCGGCAGCGACGGCGTGGTGGTGGTTGAAATCGACGAGGCCAGCCTGCGTGAGCTGGGCCAATGGCCCTGGCCACGCACGCGCCTGGCGCAGTTCGTATCGACCTTGCGGGCGTTCGGCGCGGCCGGTGTCGGCATGGATGTGCTGCTGGCCGAGCCCGACCGCACCTCGCCGCGCGTGGCCGCTCAGCATTGGCCTGACAGCGCTTTGCTGCAGCGCTGGCTGGTGGAACTGCCCGATCACGACGACGTGTTGGCCAACGCCCTGCGTGGTGCGGGGCAAGCGGACGCACGGCTGCCGGTGGTGCTGGGCATGTCGCTGGACACAGCCGGCCGGCGCCAGAACGTGGAGGTGCCGGCGCGCTTCGTGCATCACGGCACACCCATGTCGGATGAACTACCGATCTTTCCAGCGGTCTTGATGCCAATTCCAACCCTTGCGAGCGCCGCTGCTGGTGTGGGTGCTATCAATTTCATTGGCGATGGGGATGGGGTGGTGCGCCGTGTTCCCTTGGTGCTGGACGCCAACGGACGTCTGGTTCCGTCGCTGGTGGTCGATGCCTTGCGCCTGCTCGAAAAATCGCCGAACCTGCGCTTGGACTGGACCCCCCATCTGGAGTCGCTGCGGGTGGGCCGCCATGTGCTGCCGGCAACGTCCAAGGGCGAGATGTGGGTGCACTTTGGCGACACGGCGCGCTTCACCCGCCTGTCCTTTGCCGACGTGATCGGCAATCGGGTACCCGGCAGCGCCTTCAAGGGGCGATTCGTGCTCTTGGGTGCGTCGGCCAAAGGGCTGCTGGACCTTCGTTTCACGCCGCGTGGCGATCTGGTTCCGGGCATCTACGTGCATGCCGAGGCCTTGACCCAGGTGTTGTCGGGCCAGGCGCTGGCACGGCCGTGGTGGCTTGCCCCAATGGAATGGATCGCGGCGGGCTTGCTGGCGGCGCTCATCTTCGCTGTGACCTTGCGCGTGAATCCGACGGTCGGTGTCGTTGCTGGAATCGTGGCGAGCATGGGCAGCCTGGCATTGGCGTTCTGGGGCTTCAGTGGTGCACGCATGCTGATCGACCCGAGCCTGATCGCGCTTTCGAGCATCCTCGCAGCGGTGCTGGCTGGCGCCTTGCGCAACCAGGTCGCCGAACGCCAGGCACGCTGGATCCGCGGCGCCTTCGCACGCTACATCTCCCCCAACCTGGTCCATCACCTGGTCGATGCCCCGGGCGAACTGCAACTGGGTGGCAAACGGCACGACTGCAGCTTTGTGTTCACCGACCTGCAGGGTTTCACCCGCCTGGTCGAGACACTCGATCCGGCGGAGGTTGCGCGCCTGATCAACCCCTACCTGGAAGGAATGATTGAAATTGCGTTCAAACACGACGGCACTCTGGATCGAATCGTCGGCGATGCGGTGGCGGTGATGTTTTCCGCTCCCGTGCCGCAGGCAGACCACGCCCAACGGGCCATCGACTGCGCGATCGACATGCTGGCGTTTTCGAACCGTTATGCCGATCGCATCGAGGCCGCGGGGGGTGAGTTCGGCCGCACACGCATCGGTGTGCACACCGGGGAGGTGATCGTCGGCAATTTCGGTGGTTCGGCGCTGTTCGACTACCGTGCGCTGGGCGATCCAGTCAACGTGACGGCACGCCTGGAAAGTGCCAACAAGTATTTCGGCACGCAGATGTCGATTTCGCTGCAGGTTCTGACCGCGGCGAACCGCAGACCGCCGTCACGTCCGATCGGATTGATCGTCTTCCAGGGCAAAAGCGACGCGCTGGAGGTGCATGCCTATGACGACGCGACAGGACGCATGGGTGATTGGGCACCCCTTGACGCCTATCTGCAAGCCTACCGGGTGCTGGCAGACGGGGCGATCCCCGTGGCGCTTGAGCGCTTTGCCGCCTTGGCCGCAGCACACCCGAACGATGGCCTGGTGCGTTTTCACCTGACCCGCCTGCGCGACGGGGTGGGGCATGCGCGTATCGAGCTCGAGAGCAAGTGATCCGCGCCGCTGACAGTGCAGCTTGTGGATGGCGTGCACCACGGCACGCTGACGGCAACGCTACCGGATCGTGATCTCGACGCGACGGTTGCGTGGCTCCGCTGTCTCGTCGGGCGTTGGCACCAGCAGGTTGCGTTCGCCATGGGCCTCGATCACGATGCCGCCGGCCTGCAGGCCCATGGTGCGCAACTGGGTCGCAATGGCAGCCGCACGACGCTCGCTCAAGGCTGCGTTGGCTTCGGGCCGACCCACGGTGTCGGTGTGCCCGATCACGGACACATCCACGCTGGGCCGGGCGCGCGCACGCTCCATGATGGTTGCCAGCAGGGCGCGGCTCTCGCGCGTGAGTTCGACGCCACCCGATTCAAAGTACAGCAGGAATTGCTCCGGCGCCTGGGGCGCCGCTGTCAGCGCCGCGCCGAACTGACGCCGCAGTTGATCGTCGGTTACCTGGAAGGCGGGGCTTGGGCGATCGAGGTAGGCAGCGTCGTTGGCGCGGGACAGCGTTTGAGGCGCGGCACCGCCGGACTGAACCACCACCTGCCCCACACGGCCATCGGCATCCGGAAGCAACACCACGAACGGGCGCGGTGGCGCTGGCGCGGCCACGGGCGGAGGCGGGGGGGGCGGCGGGGGAGGGGGTGGGGGCGGGGCGGCGCACGAGGCCAGCAGCGCTGCGGCGGCCAATCCCACACTCAGCGAATACATGTGCCTTTGGGCAATGGCGCGGGCTCGCCGTGCGCTGGTCGGCGTGCTTTCGGATGTCCGCAACCGGTTCATGAGCCCTCCGCCTGCACCACAAAGCGCGTCCCGCGCACGCCGATCAGGCCCGTAGGGGTCTTGACGCTCACCGCTTCTGGCTTGAGTTTGGCGATGATGCCAGTGACCACGTGCAGACTGCCGCGCATCAGGCGAGCCCCCAGGCCCAATTGTTCTTTGCCGGGGTCGTATTGAAAGTCGTCGATGGCGAATGCGGTGTTGGGGCCGACGGACATCATGGTGTTGTCGCGCAGCGTCACACCCAGGCTGCCGTCTGCTCCGGTTCGCAGCACATTGCCCGCTCGCACGGGGCTTCCCAACTGGGCCGGCGCACTGGGCTGGTTGCCCTCGATCCATGCCTGGCCATTGAGGGACTTGATGTATCCGATGGCGTCGGGTGACTGGGCCCACCCGGTGTTTGCAGCCAGGACGAACCCCAGCGCAATAAACCATCTCCACGCCTTGTGCTTCATGACGACCTCCTTGCCAGCTTCGCGGCCCAGGCTGCGCAGTGTTGTTGATGGAATGCGCCTTCAGGCGCTGCCGCTGCGCGACATTGTCGTTGGGTTTCGAGGCCACGTGGCCAGAGCGACGCCGGCCAGCGCCAGAACAAAGGCCAGCCATTGTGCAAGCCCCATCGGCTCGCCCAGCGCCAGGACGCCCACGGTGGCGGCCGACAGCGGCAGCATGACCATGAAAACACCGGACTGCGCAGCAGGCACGTGGCGGATGCCCTTCATCCACAACCACACCGTGCCCACGCTCGCGGCGAGTGCGTAGAACACCAGCATGGCCCAGTGCCAGGCTTGTAGAGTGGCAAAGTCGAAGCGCAGCGCCCACCACAGGCCAAAAGGCGTCATCAGGATCAGGCCCCACAAGTTGATCAAGGCCGATACGCGCCGCGGCGACAGACGTGCGCTCAGCGCCTTGGCGATCACGGCGTAGGCGGCTTCGCAGCCCACCGCAGCGAGCAGCAGCAACATGCCCCAAGGTGTGCCGGAGGACAGCCCCGGCTGGTCTGGCGTTGCTGCGGCCTCGGGCCGCCAGGCCAGCAAGGCGATGCCCGCAACCCCCAGGACAATGCCCATCCACGTTTGCCGATTCACGTGTTCGCGAAGAAACAGCCAGCTCATGACAGCGACAGCTGCCGGGATCGTCGCCATGATCACACCGGCGGTCACAGCCGAGGACTGCGTCATGCCGTACAACATGCAAATGGAAAACAGAAAATTGCCCAGGAACGACTGCAGGAACAGCAAGCCCTGTGTGCGGCGGTCCATGGGCGCCTCGTCGGCGGGGCGGCGCAGCCAGGGCACCATGGCGATGGCCGCGATCGCAAAGCGCAGCCAGGCCAGAAGCAGCACGGGAAAAACAATGAGCAGCGGCTTGGACAAGGCCACATACGCGCCCACCATGGCCATGCTGGAAGCAAGGCACAGGCGTGCCAACAGGCCTTGGGCGCGTGTTGCGGGCTGGACGTCGATGGGCCTCATGCAATGTCCGGAGTATTGACCAGATGGAGACGCTGCCGACCCAGAACGCCCAGCCGCTCAGCGACACGCCCAGGCTGGGTCATGTTTTTGTCTACGGCACCTTGCGCCGCGGGGGAAGCAACGACATTAACCGCCTGAAACCTCGTCCGCTTTGTCTGGGCCGCGCTGCGGTGCGCGGCACCTTGTTTGACCTGGGCGACTACCCAGGCTTGCTGCTGGGTGACGGGGGCGAGGTGGCCGGCGAAATCTATACCCTGCCGCCTGGGCTTGAAGCGCGGTTGGACGACATCGAAGAAGTCCATCCCCAAGGCAAGGACGAGTACATCAAGCGCGTGATTTGGGTGACCCCGGCCGAACCGGCGGGGCCGTCGGTTCGGCCCCTGGCCTGCCTGCTGTATGAAATCAACTTGCGGTACACGCTGGGCTGCCGCGTTGTTGCGTCCGGTGACTGGCTGCTGCACCTTGCCACTCGGTGAAAATCATATTTCACAATACAAAATGCAGCGATGGTGCGATGCGACAATCTTTCTCATTATGGTAAGAAATAACTCGTAATATGAAACAATGAAACTAAGATGTTGAATTTAAACAATAAAAAATAACTCATTTATAAGACATGGTGACGTCCGCAAGTCTTCTATAAGACTTAAACTTGGTGACCATGGACGCCGGGAAACCGGTCTTCCTCGCCAACGTTCTTCAACCTCAAGGAGTGAACCATGCCGCAATCCATCACCGAACAACTCAGCCGCGAACAACAGATCGCCGCTCTTGAAAAAGACTGGGCCACCAACCCCCGCTGGAAGGGGATCAAGCGCGGCTACAGCGCGGCCGACGTGGTGCGCCTGCGCGGTTCCGTGCGCGTGGAACACACCCTGGCGCGTCGCGGCGCCGAAAAGCTGTGGGATCTGGTCACCAATGAGCCGTTCGTCAATTGTCTGGGTGCCCTGACGGGTGGTCAGGCCATGCAGCAGGTGAAGGCTGGTGTCAAGGCCATCTACCTCTCGGGCTGGCAAGTCGCCGCCGACAACAACGAGTACGCCGCCATGTACCCGGACCAGTCCCTGTACCCGGTGGACTCGGTGCCCAAGGTTGTCGAGCGCATCAACAACACCTTCACCCGCGCCGATGAAATTCAGTGGAGCAAGGGCATCAATCCCGGCGACAAGGGCTACATCGACTATTTCGCGCCCATCGTGGCCGACGCCGAGGCGGGCTTTGGTGGTGTGCTCAATGCCTTCGAGCTCATGAAGGCCTGCATCAAGGCGGGCGCCGGCGGCGTTCACTTTGAAGACCAGCTCTCCAGTGCCAAGAAGTGTGGCCACCTGGGCGGCAAGGTGCTGCTTCCCACCAACGAGTCCGTGCAGAAGCTCATCGCTGCGCGCTTTGCGGCCGACGTGATGGGCGTGCCCACCCTGGTCATCGCGCGCACCGATGCCGAAGCAGCCGATCTGCTCACCAGCGATCACGATGCCAACGACAAGGCCTTCCTGACGGGCGAACGCACCCCCGAGGGTTTCTACAAGACCCGCAAGGGCTTTGATCAGGCCGTCTCGCGCGCCATTGCCTACGCCGAGTACGCCGACCTCGTTTGGGCTGAAACGGGCACGCCGGATCTGAAATTTGCCAAGGATTTCGCCGACGCCGTGCACAAGAAGTTCCCGGGCAAGATGCTGGCCTACAACTGCTCGCC
>CAYNWR010000037.1:8074-12510 GCA_964400915.1 uncultured Burkholderiaceae bacterium | reverse complement strand
TGTCAGCCTGGAAGGCCCCCAAGCCGCCACTGGATTCAGGTTACTGGAAGCTCTACATCGACCACGTGCTGCAGGCCGATCAGGGCGCCGATCTGGACTTTCTGGTGGGGCAGCGCGGGGCGTTTGTGCCCAAGGACAATCATTGAGGACGCGGACGCTCGGCGCCCAATGATCTGAATGCGTTCAGTGACCGATGCGCGGCATGAAACTCGGCGAACTTGTCGCGTCGGAAGCAGGATTCCGATTCAGTCGTTGATGATGCCTCGGCACAGCAACGACAGCATTCGCGTTCTGCGAAGTTTTGGCGCGAGCGTTGAGGAATACACAGCCATACAACCGCCACGCTCCTGCACCTGCAAGCGCTCGCGATCCACCATGAAGTCAGGGGACGCTCTTTGTGAGGACGCGAAGAATGCCGCCCAATCTTCTGGCCGAGGTGTCTAAACAATGCTTTCGCCATCGCGGCGAATGAAAACGTCGTGGACAGATTCGGGAAAGCGAAACGAAACGGGAATCGACACCGTTGGAACACGGTTGTTCCAGCCAACACGGGCGGTTGGTTGTTGAGAAGTGTTTGGTGACGTTGCCATGTATCAAGGTACGTCGCCATTGGACCGCGAACGGGGGACCAGCACAGGCCAGGCGTCAAGACGCACTGGTCAATCTCTGACCCACATCAACGCGCGTCGGAACACTCAAGACCAGAATTTCTCCAGGGCCTGAGGGCGGTGCCTGTTGGGCGCCAGCCCCGGCAGCGATGGTTTAGAACCTCTGGAGAATTTCATGAGCACCCGGCTGTTTGGAAGATGGTCCCTTGGCGGTCGCGCGCTGGCGCTGGCCCTGTTGTTGGCCCTGCCATTTGCAAGCGCTTCGGCGTTCGAGAACACCGTGCGCATCCGCATCAGCCCCGAGCGGCAGTGGCAGTGTGGGGCGACGTTCTTCTCGACAGGCGGACAGGCGCTGTATCAGATCACCCGCGTCTACGCCAACGACCAGTTCATCGCCCAATACGACCACGCGTCGGCCGCCGATTGCGCCAAGGTGGTGGAGCACGTGACGGACGTCGCGCCCAACACCCGGATCAACATCACGACCGAGACCGGGCCCTATCGGTTCACCGCCACGTTCACAGGCACGGATCGAAACCGCATCTGGACTTCGGGCTTTTTCGTCGATCACAACAATGGCGAACTGACGCTGGATTTCGCGCCCGCGCGCAGCCGGGCCTTTGCAGCAAGCCCTGAGCTGAGCGGCCAGGCGCCGATGCAGACCTTGCAGGCGATCCTTGAAGTGGCGGGCACCGACGCCGGCAAGACCGGTGGGGTCTTTCTGGTGGCCACGGACGGGGTACGCCTGTTTGCCCTGGTCGGCACGACCTGGGCGCCCGTGACGACAAACTTGACGCCGTGGAAGACCACACTGCTCACCGACCGCATCGTGATCCCCGTGTTCACCAACCTCGACGTGCGCCTGCTGCACGGGGTGGCGGTGTTTGCCGGCTACGGCAGCAGCGCCGCCGACATGCTGGAGCGCCGCCAATACCGCCTTGTCGCCGCGTTCTGACCCCACGCGAAGTGTTCTCCGCCGTCGCATGGTTCCGAGCTTCGGGGCCGCCCCTTGCGGTGCGCACACGGGGCCACGCTGGACGTGTTGGGGCGCAACGGCAGCAGCGCCTTTCTGCATGGACTGAACCCAAGGCACCGCTGGATTCGGGCTACCGCAAGCTCTACAGCGAACTCAATGTGGTGCATTGCATCACCGTCAATTCAGCGATCAGAACAAGCGGCGGCATTGGATTGGGGTGGATGCAGATGGCGTCTGGAAAGCGGCAGCAGACGATTTCGCCGGCGGTGGGTTCTGCCCACCAACGCAGGCCCGCCGCGTTACCTTCGCACGGACGGCAGCGGTGCAAGCGCCTTTCGGTCGGCCCCACTTTCTGTCCGACACCTCAATTCAATATGCTCACCGAATTGATCCGCACCGGCGTGCCCGACTCCATGAATGCCTTGCACGCACGGCTATTGAAGAATCGCCGGACCGTGCCGGGGGCTGACACCACCGTCACGGAATAGTCGCTCGGGTAGGGGTCGGCCTGGTACAGGTTGTTGCGATTCGGGTCGGCCGAAAACACCTTGGCTCGGGCCAGAAGCAGGGCGTTCCATTGCGCACCGCTCTTGGCCGTTGCAAACGCATGATTGGCGGTGGCGGCTTCGTTGCGCACGGGGGGGTTCGGGTCGAGCACGCTGTTGGCGTTCAAGGCCGATTGTTTGCGGGCGATCCAGGCGTTTTTCTCGTAGTGCTCGAAGAACAGCCCGTTGGTATTGAGTGTCATGTTCCACAGCGCTGAATCGATGTCGGTGGCCCCGCCCAGGCCCGAGACGATCTGGAAGCCGCCGGCCTTGTTGTGGTCGATACCCTCCCGTGTGGCGATGGTGTTGGGGCACCCGGCACCTTGCTGCGATATGCGCGTGCCCGGCGGAATCGGAAACGACGGGCTGCCCGCGAACACGCCCACCGTGTCGATGCCGACCTGCTGGCTGCAACGAATGCCGGTGTTGGGCGCCCGCGCAAAACCCAGGACGTCCAGCCCCGCGTTTTCCACGCCAAACACCCGCGCTGCGCCAAGGTTGCCAGCGGCAAACACACCATTGCGTGCATCGGCCACCACGGCGTCGGTGGTGTCGTTGCTGTCGGGGATGTCGGCCGGCACACGGGCGGGCTGCGGGTAGACCGTTCCGTAAGTGTTGGTGACCACACCAGGTGCCGTGCTAGTGGTGCCCGTGATGGGTGGCACCAGGTGATCCCCCAGGAAACGGCCCGACTCACCGATCTGCGGAAAACCGTCCGAGATGTTCATGAACACCTGCTGCTTGTAGCCAAAGTTCTGGTGCAGCGTGGCTTCGACTTCGGAATAGAAAGCCCGCAGCACGCTGGGCCGATAGCCGGCTGCCTGCAGCACCTGCGGGTTGCACACACACTGGCTGACGTCCTTGATGCGGGCGAGTGTGGGGTCGCTCGTCACGTTGTACTTGGCGTCGAAGACGGGGCTGGACAGGCTGGTGGTGGCCATGGAGATGATGTGGCCCTGGGTTCCGGTGTCGCCAAGGGCGGGGTTGCGTACCGCGATGTTGCAGCGATTGGGCAGGCGGTTCTCCAGGGTGGCCATGCCCATGCCGGTCACCTTGACACCGGTCAGCACACTGAATTTGCGCTGGTCTGCCCGGATGTGCGCGGCCATGTCGGCGATGGCCTTCTTGAACAAGGACTTGAAGGCAGCGTCGCTGGGCGAGGCCACGGCGTAGTCAAAACCACAATTGCCGTTGGGGAAACTGTCGGCGGCGGTGCCCCAGTCCTTGAGCATGACCTTGCGCACCGGCCCCAAGACGGGATCGCCCGCGGCAAAGGCCCATTCGGGGATCGAATTGCCGCCCACCTCGATGCCCACCATCACACCCTTGCCGTGTCGCACGGCGCTGATGAATTCGCGGTCCAGCACGGTCCAGTCATACACGCCATAGGCAGGATTGATATCCAGCCACGACAGGCGCACGAACACCCCCTGGTTGGCCGGATCCGCCCAGACACTGTCCAGCGTCCTGCCGCGCACGCAGGCCGGATTGGCCACGGGAGGATTGTTTGCGGGGCGCGTCGGGTCGGCGGGGCTCATCAGATACGGGGCCACCACGCACAGGTAGTCGGTGCCGCCCTGTGGATTGACGATGGCGCCGTCCGGCGGCTGGGTTTCGTTGGGTGCCTGGCAGGGCGTGGTCTTTTCGACATAACCACACTGGGCGCTCCCGGCAGCCATGGGGTAGATGCCGGCCGGGTAGGTGCGATACGGGCCCGACAACTCGTTGGCGGCGTAGTGGCCCACGGGCAGCGGGTTCTGTGTGGGCACCGCATGCGCCGTGCCCGCCGGCAGGTTGTCTGCCTGACACAACTGCGCCGACGTCAGCGCCGGCGAGTTCACCTCGATCACGTTGTCCAGAGGCCCCAAACCCTGGAACTTCACAACGTCGCCGGCACGCACAGAGACATCGGTGGCCGCCGTCAGGCCAGCAGCCTGAAAATTGCCGTTTGCGTCCGGGGCCATCAACACACAACCCGCCGTCACATCGCAGGTGTAGTCCACCATCTTTCCCAGCGACAACACGGCATTGCCGCTGAAGGTGCCCGCTGCGTAGACCACACCATCCTGATCGCCCACGCCGAGATAGATGCCCGTGCTGGGATAGGACCGCACCGAGTAACTGACGCCGGGCGCGCTGATCGTCTGGGTCACGGCACCGTCGGGAAACAGCGTCGGAAAGGTGCGCTGCGCCCAACTGAAGAATTGTGGCGTGGTGATGGGCACGATGTCACCCGCATCGACACGCGCGATACCGACCACCGCCAGACCTGCGACGGCCACACCGAGCCGCGTGGCGCTCCAGAAC
>CAYNWR010000037.1:0-7974 GCA_964400915.1 uncultured Burkholderiaceae bacterium | reverse complement strand
GGTGCTTGCCGAGCGCTCCAGCGCCGATGGCATCCTGCATGTCGGCCCCGGTCAGTTTGCTTCTGTTTTTGAAGCAAACTTTCGAGATTGGACGATCGCTGGTGACCCAAACGTTTCAGAAATCCTGATTTCCGGCATGGCAGGAAGTCGCCAGGGCTGGCGCGAGGCCGCGTACTGCGCCTGCCCCGCTGGTTTTGACGAATTGGCCGCTGCGCTGCGCTGGCTGGAAGGCCTTCCGCCCACATGGCCGGCGTCGCTGCGCATAGCGATCGTGCCTGGCCTGTGCCTGGACGAAGGCGGCGTACCCGACGTGATGCGCGGCGAAGAAATCCAGGTGTTCGGCGCGCTTGCCGCCAAGCGACGACGCGGCGATCCCACGAATGGCCTGTATGTGCTGCCGGGCACCCATAGCAAATGGGTGCAGGTGCGGGATGATCGCATCGTGCAGTTTCGCACCTGCATGACGGGCGAGATCTATGCCCTGCTGGCGCAGCAATCGCTGCTGGCCCGGTCCGTCGACCCCTCCGCGCCGCTGGATGAAGCTGCGTTCATTGACGGCGTGTTGCATGCAGGCTCTGCCCCCGCCGCCAGTTTGCTGGCAACGGCATTTGGCGTGCGCACGCTGGGCCTGTTGGGTCGCCGCACACCCGGCCAACTGGCCAGCCTGCTGTCGGGCCTGGTGATCGGCGAGGAACTTCGGGTGATGGCGCCGGCACCGGCGTCGATGGGCAGGGTCGACCTGATCGGCAGCCCAGCTCTGTGCGAGCGCTACGCCCTGGCGCTGCGAACGCTGGGCATCGCATCACAATCCCATGGGGCAGAAGTCACCTGGGCGGGCCTGCACGCGATGGCGCGCGCATGCGGCATGATTCCGCGATGAGCACAACCGCGCACGCGAACGCCATGGACACTGACCTCACCCCATCGAAAGGACCGTGGACCGAGGCCCTGGCCGCCCTGCCGCTGGTGGCCATCCTGCGTGGCATCACACCCGCCGAATGCGATGCCGTGGGCGATGCCTTGTGGGCCCTGGGCTACCGTGTGCTCGAGGTGCCGCTCAATTCACCCGAACCGTTCAAGAGCATCGAGCGCCTGGTGCGGCGCCTGCCCGGCGCCATCGTGGGTGCGGGCACGGTGCTGACGGTGCCCGACGTGGCCGCCACCCAGGCGGCTGGCGGGCGCATCGTGGTGTCGCCCAACTTCGACGCGTCGGTGGTCCAGGCCACGCGCGCCCGGGGCTTGATCAGCCTGCCCGGTGTCTTCACCCCCAGCGAGGCCTTTGACGCCGCGCGCGCGGGCGCCAGCGGTGTCAAGCTTTTTCCCGCCGAGGTCCATGGCCCGGCCGGCCTGCGCGCGCTGCGCGCCGTGCTGCCCGCCCAGGTGCTGGTGTTCCCCGTGGGTGGCGTGAGCGCTGGCAACCTGGCGCAATGGCGCGCGGCCGGCGCCAGCGGGGCCGGCATCGGATCGGCGCTGTACCAGCCCGGCAAGGCTTTGGCGCAACTGGCGGCCGACGCGCGGGCTTTTGTGTCGGCCTGGCATGGCAGTGTGTCGGTATGAGCAGCACCAACACCATTCACTTGGGACACACCGACCGTGTGGTCCTCGTCACCGGCGCATCGCAGGGCATTGGCGCGGCCTGTGCCCGGCGCTTCGCGCGCGAAGGGGCTCACGTGGTCCTGGCCGATGTCGACGCAGACAAAGGGCAGGCGCTGGCGGCCGAACTGGGCGGCCGATTTGTCCGCGCGGATGTCGGGGACGCTACAGATGTAGGAGCACTTGTACAAGATTTGATGCTCGCTCACGGCCGGATTGATGTGTTGGTGAACAACGCGGGCATTTTTCGGGCTGCCGAGTTCCTGGACATCTCCGAAGCGGACTGGGACGCGGTGCTGCGCGTCAATCTCAAGGGCAGCTTTCTGGTGGGCCAGGCGGTGGCCCGAGAGATGGTCAAGGCCGGGCGCGGCGCAATTGTCAACATGAGTTCGGTCAACGCGACGCTGACCATCCCCACGATCGCCAGCTACAACGCGAGCAAAGGGGCGATCAACCAGCTCACGCGTGTGATGGCCCTGGCCCTGGCCGACAAGGGCGTGCGTGTGAACGCGGTGGCACCCGGCACCATCGCCACCGAACTGGCTGCCAAGGCGGTGCTCACAAGCGAGGACGCACGCGCACGCATCCTCAGCCGCACACCCATGAAACGTCTGGGAGAACCGGAGGAAGTGGCCGACGTGGTGGCCTACCTGGCCAGCGACGCCGCCAGCTACATCACGGGCGAGATCGTGGTGGTGGACGGCGGACGCATGACCCTCAACTACACCGTGCCGGTCTGAGCCGGGTGTTGATTGCCACCCGTGGACGTTGCGCCAGGGGTGCCGTGTTTGCCGCCCGCGCTTCTAGGCTTGTGCCTCAAGCCGTGCCACCAGGCGTCGAATGCCCAAGGGCCGACCCAACGGCCCGAACCATGCGCCGCCGCTCACGGCCAACACGTTGAGCAGGCCGTAGATCACCAGGCCCAGGGCCTGCACCACAAACAAGGCCAACAGGCCGCCGCCAGCGGCCAGCACACCAAGACCCGCCAGCGCAACCAGCAGCAGGCGCGCGATATTGCCCATGAGGGGCCAGCGCAGGTGCCCGGCCCCCTGGCTGGCAAAGTACAAGGCCAGGCCGAGACCGAAGAAGCCGTAGAAGGGACCCACGACCTGCAGGTACAGGCTGCCGGCCTCCAGCATCTTCGGATCCTGATCGAACAGGCGCAACCAGACGTGGGGAAACAGCGCCGCCGCCAGGCCGATCAGCTCGGTCACCCCGCCGGCCATCGCCGCACCACACCAGGTGACACGCAGGGCGCGCTCGCGTTGACCTGCGCCAATGGCTGTGCCCACCATCGCCACCAGGGGCCCGCCCAGGCCGAACACGATGGGCACCATCAGGTATTCGAGGCGCACACCCGTTCCGTACCCAGCGATGGCCGCCGTTCCGAAACGGCCAACCAGGCCCGTGGTGATGGCAATGACCAGGTTGGTGGCCAGCGTGGCCACTGCCGCCAGCAGGCCCACGCGAAGGATGTCGACAAACAAGGCCCGGCGCCACCCCGCGGGGCCCAATGCGGGACGCAACACACAACGCGGTGACATCAGAAACAGGGCCATCGCAAGGGTGCCGCCCGCGTAATAAAGCAGCAGGGCCAGCGCGCCGCCCCGGACCCCCATGGCCGGAATCGGCCCCCAGCCGAAGACCAGCACCGGCGATGCCAGCACCAGGCCCACCGCGCCGATGACAAACACCTTGGAGGGCATTGCCATGTTGCCCGTCCCGCGCACCACGGCCACCAACGAGTTGGACAGCCACACGAGCACCGCACCGGCAAACACCAGGTCGGAGTACGCCAGCGCCGCCACCAGCGCAGCTCCACTGCCCCCCATCGCTGTGTAGATCGACCGCCCGCCCGCCACGAGCACCAGCGTGAACACCAGCCCGAACGCCAAGGCGATGAGCAAGGCATGCACGGCCAGTGCATTGGCGTCGTCCCGCCGGCCCGCCCCCAGTGCCCGTGCAATGGACGAGGAAATGCCACCGCCCATCGCACCCGCGGACATCATCTGCATCAGCATGACCAGGGGGAACACCAGGGCCATGCCCGCCAGGGCGTCGGTGCCCAGGTGGCCGATGAGCCAGACCTCGTAAAGCCCGGCGCCGGCCTGCACCAACATCACCAGCACGTTGGGCGCAGCCAGACGCAAGAGCGTGGGCAGCACCGGGCCGTCCAGCAGAGCGCGGGTGCGGGGATCCAGTGTCATGCCTTCGATGCCAATGCCAGTGTTGGCAGATATCGCGAGTGGCGAGCGCTACGCGTTGCCGACGTGGCGTGCGTAGAGTTTCTGCATGCCGCCGATCCAGCGGTCATAGTCGGCGCCCTTGGCACGAAAGTAATCCAGCACGGCCGGATGCGGCAGCGCCAGAAAGGTCTCGTCGCGGATCGTGCGCACCACCACCTCGGCCACATCGGCGGGCTGCAGGATGCCATCGACGCCCGCCGATCCACCGTCGTCTGGGACCATGTCCGTGCGCACCGCCTGTGGACACAGACAGGAGACCACGATGCCTTTGCGCCCATAGGCAATGCGCAGCCACTCGGCAAAGGCCAGCGACGCGTGTTTGGTGACCCCATAGGGGGGTGTCTCGACGATGTTGAGCAAGCCGGCGGCCGAGGCCGTCACGACAAAGCAACCACCGCCGCGCTCGACCATGCCCGGCACCACGGCGCGCGCCGCCCAGACGTGGGCCATGCCGTGGATCTGCCACATCTTCTCCCACAGCGCGTCCTCCAGGTCGAGTCCGCCCAGGCGCCCGATGATGCCGGCGTTCGAAAAATACGCGTCCACGCGACCAAAGCGCTCATGGGTGTGGCGCACCAGCGCCTGGATGTCGCTCTCGACACTGACATCGCAACGCAGGGCCACGCCGCCCACCTCCTGCGCCACCGCCTGCGCACGATCGACATTGACGTCGGCCACAACGATGCCCCGAGCGCCTTCCTCTGCCAGGCGAATGGCCAGGCCCCGCCCGATGCCACTGGCACCCCCGGTGACGATCGCGACTTGGTTTTTCAGCTCCATGGTTTCCTCTGCGTTGACATGTGGGCGGGCAGTATCGCTGCTGTCCCCAGGCGGTGGTGCCACAGCGGCGACACGGGCGGCATGCCGCGGCCCAGGGCCTCAGGCCGGCGCAGCTTGCCGCACCGGATGGGCCTCACGGATGGGCAGATGGATCAGCGCTGCGCCCACCGCCAGGACGACGTCCATCCACCACACCCAGTCGTACGCGCCAGTGACCTCGAACACCTTGCCGCCCAGCCAGGCTCCCAGGAAACCGCCCACCTGATGGGTCAGCATCACGCCGCCAAACAGCATCGCCATGTTGCCCAGACCGAAGAACTTGGCCACCAGGCCAGCCGTGGGCGGAACCGTCGACAGGAAGGTCAGGCCCATCGCCGCTGAGAAGACCAGCAACACGAATTCGTTCTTGGGCGCGGCCAGAAACAGCAACACCGCCACGGCGCGTGCGGCGTAGATCAGCGACAGCAGGGACTTCATGCGCCAACGGCCCACGGCCCACCCCACCGCCACGCTGCCGATGATGTTGAAGAGGCCCAGCAGGGACAAGGCCCAACCGGCCCATTGCGCGGGCAGCCCACAAGCCGCCACCACGCCGGGCAGGTGCGTGGCAAGGAACGCCACATGGAATCCGCAGACAAAGAATCCGGCCGCCAGCAGCAGGTAGCTGGGCGTGGCCAGCGCTTGGCGCAAGGCAGCCCCGGCGCCAAGCCGTTGCGCGGGCGGCGATCCGCTGGCGCCGGCGCCGCCCGCATTCGCCGACTTGGGCGCGCCGCGCAACACCCATGCGGCGGGCAAGGCCAGCAGCACCAGCGCGGCCAACACCACCAGCGCGTTCGACCACCCCTGCGTTGCCAGCAGCCACGCCGCCAGCGGCGCCATCACGAATTGCCCGAACGAGCCACCGGCGTTGACGATCCCGTTGGCCAGGCCCCGCTGCGCGGGGGCAACATGGCGGCTGGCCGCAGCCATGATGACCGCCGGCCCGGCCATGCCGGCGCCGCCAGCGGCCAAAATGCCAATGGCCAGTGTCAGACCGAGGGTGGAGCCCATCCAGGGCGTCAGGAAGGTCCCCAGGGCCACCAGCACCACGCCCACCGCGAGCACACGGCCCGCGCCAAAGCGATCCGCCACGGCCCCGGCAAAAGGTTGGGTCAGCCCCCACCACAACTGACCGAAGGCGAAAGCCAGACTGATGCTGGCCACACCCAGGCCGGTGGCGGTGTTCAGGGGCCCCATGAACAGGCCCATGGTCTGGCGCGTACCCATCGTGAGTGCAAACGTTCCTCCGGCAGCCAGCAGCACGATCCAGAACGTGAGCCGGACCTTTGACGCATCAGGATGGGTCATGGGGTTCTCCTGCATCGAGGGCCAACACACACCGATCGATCAAGGCGTGCAGCGCCATCACGGTGGGACCACCCAGGTGCGTGTTGATGCGCTCCTGCGAGCGCCGCCAGGCGCGCTGCGCTTCGACACGCTTGGCCGAACCAGCCGGCGTGGCCACCACCAGGCGCGATCGCGCGTCCGGCCCTGGCTCGATCACCACCCAACCCGCTGCCACGAGGGTCTGAACGTTGCGCGTCAGCGTCGATGCGTCCAAGCCCAGCGCCTGCGCGAGATCCGCGGGGCGAATCGGCCCGAGCTTGACGATGTAGGACAGCAGGGAATATTGCGTACCGCGCAGGCCGCAGGCCGCCGCGTCCTCGTCGTAGATGCGGGACACCCGCCGCAGCAACTGGCGAAGCTTGAGGTGGGTGCAGCCGGCCGGCCGTGCCGCGCCTGCCTCCGGCGTGGCCGTGGGCACATCGGGGGTCAAAGCCGCTGGGGCGTTTGCGTCTGCCGCGTCGGTGGCATCGGTCGACGCCGCAATGGCCGCTCGACGGAGCCGGGTCTGATTTGATTGCATATACAATAATTGTATCTGCACTTTTCAAATTCGTCATGACCCACACCGAATCCTCTGAGCCCCAACAAGCCCTGGCGCAATGGCTCGCCCGCGAAGCCAGTGTGCAAGCCACACTCAATTCGGGCATGGGCTGTGGAGCGGTGCCCCGCGCGCAGGCCCTGGCGATGGACGGCCTGGCGCTGATGCACGCCATCCTCGAAGGCCGAGCGCCCTTCGCACCCATTGGCCAATCCATGGGGTTCATGCTGATCGAGGTCGAAGCCGGTCGCGCGGTTTTTCAGGGCACGCCGGGCGCGGATCACCTGAACCCGCTGGGCACGGTGCACGGCGGCTGGTACGCCACGCTGCTCGACTCCGCGATGGGCTGCGCCATCCACACGCGCATGCCGGCCGGTCGCGCCTACACGACAGCGGAACTGAGCGTCAACCTGGTGCGCGCCATGCTGCCTGGCAAACCCGTTCGGGTGCGCGCCGAAGGCCAGGTGATCCACTGTGGCCGCCAGCTGGCAACCGCCGAAGCACGGCTGCTGGGCCCCGATGGCACGCTGTATGCCCATGGCACCACCACCTGCCTGGTGTTCGACGCGCCGGCTTGATCGCGGGGAGGCCCCGGCGCCGGCACGACCTCAGGCGCGCATGACCATCACGGGCACGGGCGAGCGACCAAGCACCCGCAGCGTGACACTGCCCAGCAGGAGCTTTTCGAGGCCATGCCGCCCATGCGATCCCATCAGCACGAGATCCGCACCAATGCGCTTGACGGCATCCAGGATGCCTTCGTGGATCACGTGTTCTTCCACAATTTCACGTCCACATTCGATGCCGTCAGCCCGCAAGACGGCCTCGGCCTCGTCCAGTGCCGCGTTGGCGTTGGCGCGGGCAGCCGTCAGGTACTCCTCCTGCCCGAAGACATAGTCGCCGCTGAGCCCTGTGAAGGGGTAGTTGTCGACCACGCTGACCAGGGTGGCGCGGCTGCCAAAGGCCTTGCACATGGCAATAGCGGCATTCACGGCCATCATCGCGGTGGGCGAGCCATCGACGGGGATCAAGACGTGTTTGAACATGGACACCTCCTAGGCAGATTGGTGGGCCGATGGTGCGCACTTGGCGGCTTGGCGTCAATCTCGGGATCGTGACACCCTGCGGACGGCTCGATGACAGGATCGGCGCAGGACGCGGGAAAGTACGCATCAAATGGCCGCCGCAGGTGCTTTACGCTTGTCGTCTGACAAGTTGCCCGCTTTGGCGGATGTCGTTCAACCTCTTGCCCCGGACCCCTGGAGACAACAATGGATCGCAGAACCTTCATCGCGGCGGCCTCGGCCGCCGGCTTGGCCGCCCCGCACGTTGCACGTGCCCAAGCCCCCGTCACACTCAACGGCGCCGTTCAGTTCAACGACGACCATGCCTTCAACAAGGCCCTGCTCAAGTTCGAGGAACTGGTCAAGA
>CAYNWR010000036.1:0-12565 GCA_964400915.1 uncultured Burkholderiaceae bacterium | reverse complement strand
TGGAAGATCTGCTGGTGTCCTACGAAGGAACCGTCTTCCTGGTCAGCCACGATCGGGCCTTCCTAAACGCAGTGGTCACGAGCACGCTGGTGGCGCAGGGCGACGGGCGCTGGCGCGAGTACGAGGGCAGTGTGGACGACTGGTTGAGCCAAAGCCGGCGCGAACAGGCGCTGACATCAACGGCCAGCCTGGGCGGCCAGCGCGTCGGGGATCGAGCGGGCATGACCACGGGCGCGGCCCCCACCAACCCGCCGTCGGACGCACTTTCAAGCCAAATCTGCCCGGAGCGATCACCGAATGCCGCAACATTGCTATCAAAAAGGAAGTTGTCGTACAAGGAGCAGCGCGAGCTGGAGGCCCTGCCGGCGCTGATGTCGCAACTGACGGCCGAGCAAGCCGCGATCGACCAGCAGTTGGCCGACGCCGCCATCTACCAGCGCGACCCCCAGGGCGCCGCGCAACTGCACGCGCGCCACACGGCCATCGACGACGAATTGCTGGCCGCGATGGAGCGTGAGGAAGCGCTGAAGGCGCGAGCGGGCTAGATGGCTGCGGTGCGTTCCACCACAAAGCTCACCACTGTCGCGCACGATCCTCCGATGTTCAGCGTCTGCATGCGCCGTGCGCCTTCGATCTGCGTGTCGCCGGCCTGACCGCTGACCTGCCGCGCGGCGTCCAGCAACATGCGGGCGCCGGTGGCCCCCACGGGGTGACCGCAGCCGATGAGGCCACCGCTCATGTTGACCGGACAGCGCCCGCCTGGCTCGATGCTGCCGTCTTCCACGGCCTGCCAGCTCTGGCCGGGTGGTGTGAGGCCCAGATGGTCGATGGCGACGTATTCGGTGGTGGTGAAGCAATCGTGCGTCTCGACACCATCGATGGCCTCGATTCCGCCCACGCCGGCGCGGCGCCACGCGTCGGTGACGGTATCGCGCAGGTGCCCAAACACATAAGGCTGCCCCTCGCTGCGCGCCAGCTTGTCCAGCAGTCGAAGCCCGGCGTTGCGATGGCCCCAGCCGGCGATGCGTGGCAGATCTTCCAAGGCGCGCCCCAGGCGCTGCGCGTGCACACGCGCAAAGGCGCTGCTGGCCAGCACCACGGCACAGCCGCCATCGGTGATCTGGCCGCAGTCCTGCCGGCGCGTGCCGGGTTCGATGACCGGGTTGGCCTCGTCATCGTCGGTGAAGCTGCGAGCGTCAAAGGCCCAGCGCCGTGTCTGTGCCAGCGGATTGCGCTTGGCGTTGCCATAGTTCAGCTCGGCGATGCGGTTCAGGTGGCGGCGGTCCAGACCGTAGCGCTCTTCATAGGCCTGCGCGACACGGCCGAAGGCGGCCGGCCACATGAAGGTGCAGTCGATGCCTTCGTGGCCCTGCCAGGCGGCCGCGTTCTGGTTGACCGAGGCTTCGTTGCCGGAGAGATTCTTGAATTCCTCCACCCCCACCACCAGCACGCAATCGTAGCGCCCGGCCTCGATCTCGGCCATCGCGCTCAGGATGGCCAGCGACGACGAGGCGCATGCACCTTCGTGTCGCATGGCGGGCACCCCCCACAGGTCCGGCACCACCTGCGCCACCATCGCACCCAGGTGCGCCTGCTGCCGCTGCAGTTCGCCAAAGGCATTGCCCACATGGATGCTCTGTATGGCGGCCGAATCGAGCGAGCTCGCCTGCAAGGCACCCAGCGTGGTCTCGCGGATCATGTCGGAAAGATCCTGCCCCTGCCGGGACCAGACCTTGGCAAAGTCCGTCTGGTGGCCGCCGAGGATGTAGGTGGACCTGCTCATGGAATGACTCCTGCGTTGTAGGGGGAGGTGGCGGTTTCGCCCAACTCGCTCGCGTCGGCCCAGCAGGCATGTGTGCCGCTGCTGATGCGGTGCGGCAGCAGGATGCGGGCGAGGGGACCACGGGCGATGTCGCGGGCGTCCAGCACCACACATTCGGAGCGATCGGCTTTCATGTCGGTGACAAAACTCACCACACAACCGTCGTCTTCGGTCTGCGCATCGTGGTAGGGGGCCATCGGTGATTCACTGCCGAATCGGCCCTCACCGAAGTCATGCGCCTGCGCCTGGCCGGTGTGGTGGTCAATTTTCAGGATGCCATCAAAGAGGAATGCGCCGGGGTGTGCCACCATGTTGTAGGTGTAGCGGTGGGGCCGCCCCCAGTAGCGCGCATTGATCATGCCGAATTCCAGGTGGCGCGGGTCCAGCCGGCGCTCGGCCGTGCGGCCGGTGGCCAGGTTCAGGCGCCACTCGTACAGCGTGGGGCCGTAGCGTGTCGGGCCCATCGTGGTACCGGTGTTGTCGTAGCCACCCTTCGGCATGGGCGTGGCCTGGTGGTAGCCGTGCAGCACGACCTCGGCACTGCCGTCGGCGGCGGTTTCTTCCCAGGCGTTGAGCCAGTGCAGCACATAAGTGGGACTGGCCTCGAACCATCGGATGCCGTCTTGCGGCGTGTGCCGGCGTGGCACCACGGCCAGGCGAGCGGGACGGTCGGCGTGATAGACCAGCTTGTGGCGGCCTTCAGCCAGCAAGGCCTCGTCCCAGTGCAGCGGAAAGTCATTGAGGATCGCAAAGTTCTCGGTGAAGCACATGTCGTGCGGCAGACGCGGGCCTGGCAAGGGCACAGGCACGTAGTGCACCAGCCGGTCGTGGCGATCCACTTCACCGTAGTGCATGTACGGTGCGCGCTTGCTGTAGTTGAAGAACAGCAGGTCACCGGTGCGAGGGCAGACCTTGGGGTGCGCCGACACGCCGCCATCGACCAGCACCTGTGCGCTCCAGGACGAGATGCCGCGCATGTCCAGCGTGCGGGCGTCCAATCGATACGGCTCGCCGCATTGGTAGAAGCTGGCCAGCGCCTGCCCCGCATGCACGATCACATCGGTGGCAGCGCTGTCGCGCAGGCCCCCACGCGCGCCCCAGCCGGGTCGCTCGGCCAGCGCCGGTCTGTCGATGAGGCCCGCGTACAGTGCGCGGCCAGCGGCCTGTTCTTCCTCAAAAGCCCGTGTGCGCACAAATCGGTTGCGGTACTCCACCCGTCCACGGCGAAAACTCAACAAGTGCAACATGCCATCGCCATCGAAGGGGTGGTAGGTGCCGCGCGGGTGGTGCACGGGGTTTTGGGTGTTGCGCAGGTAGACACCGTCCAGGCGCTCTGGCACGGTGCCAATGACGTCCAGCTCGGTGGCGGTGAGTTCGTCGTAGTTGGGCGTGAAAGCGCCCGTCAGGTACGGATGATTGCCCGGCACCAGCGTTGGATGCACGCGGTTGATCAGCTCAACAGGCATGGCTCATGCCCTTCTGTCGGGTGATCAGGCGCGCGCCGGCCTGTTCATATTCAGCCCGCAGCTGACGCACCACGTCGGCCACCGGGGCAACGCGCTTGATCGCCCCAACGCCCTGCCGTGCGGCCCAGATGTCGCGCCAGCGGTTGGGCTTGTTGACATCGTTGCTGTCGTAGCTGCGCGCAGGCGCGCTGGTGAGCTGGGCGGGATCGATGCCGCGCGCCAGCAACGAGGGCCGCAGCCAACTGGCTGCCGTGCCGGTGAGTCCGGCGCTGACCACGATATCGTCGACGCTGCTGTCCACCAGCATCTGCTTGTAAGCGGGGTCGGCCATGCTCTCGTGGGTGGCGATGAATCGGGTACCCAGATAGACGAGATCGGCCCCCGCCGCGATGGCGCCGGCCACGCCCCAACCATCGCAGATGGCCCCGCCCACGATGACGATGCCGTCAAAAAATTCGCGCACCGCGCTCACAAAAGCAAAGGGCGACAAGGTTCCCGTGTGTCCACCTGCACCGTTGCAGATGCAGGCCAGGCCGTCAACGCCGGCAGCCGCAGCCTTGCGAGCCAATGTCAGACTGGTCACATCGGCGATCACCATCCCACCATAGCCGTGTACGGTCTGCATCGCTGGCTTGGGGCTGCCCAAGGCGGTCACCACCATCGGCGGCTGGTAGCGGGCGACCAGGCGCAAATCGTCGCCAAGCCGCGTGTTGGAGCTGTGGGTGACCAGGTTCGCGCACCAGGGGCCGAGCGTGTCCGCTCCCTGGACTTGCGCAGCCTGCTGCAGGCCGGTGGTGATGCGCTGCATCCAATCGTCGAGCACCTCGATGGGCCGCGCATTGGGCGTCGGAAAGGCACCGACGATGCCGGCGCGACAGGCAGCCAACACCAGTTCGGGGCCGGAAACCAGAAACATCGGCGCGGCCACCACCGGCACCTGCAACCGCGCCAGCCAGGGTCTGGGTGCCTCGTTGCTGCCTGCGTGGCCTGTCATTCGCTGGCCTTGAAACCCGAGATCCGCACCGCCTCGGCCCAGCGCTTGCTGTCGGCCTGCACAAAAGCGGCGTATTGGCCAGGAGTCATCGGCAGCGGCTCGAAGTCGATTGCACGCCACTTCTGCTGGATGTCCGGCGTGCGCAGCGCCTTGTTGAATTCCGCGTTGAGCCGGTCGATCACCGCGTCGGGTGTCCCGGCGGGCGCCGACAAGCCGGACCAGATGTAGATCTCCAACTCCGGAAAGCCTTCTTCGGTGAAGGTGGGCACATCGGGCAGCAAGGGCGATCGCTTGGGCGTGGAGATGGCCAGCACGCGCACCTTGCCCGATTCGACCTGCGGCTTGACGGCCAGCAGGGGCAGAAAAGCCGCGTGCACTTGCCCGCCCACCAGGTTCTGCACGGCGGGTGGCGTGCCGTTGAAGGGCACATGCACCATGTCCAGCCCGGCACGGCGGTTGAGGATCACGCCCGCAAAATGCGATGAATTCCCTGCCGTGAACGATGCATAGGAGACGCCACCGGCCGGCGGGTTCTTGGCCCACGCGACAAATTCCTTCAGCGACTTGGCCGGCACGGTGCTGGCATTCACCGCCAACACCAGCGAGGCGCCCAGAAAGCCTGTCACCGACTTGAAGCTCTTTTCTGCGTCATAGGGCAGCTTGCTGAACGTGTGTGGGTTGATGGTCAGCATGCTGGTGTTGGACAGCAGCAGCGTGTAGCCGTCGGGCGCGGCCTGCATCACACTGGTGGCCGCGATCACCCCGCCGCCACCGGGCTTGTTGTCGATGATCAGGGGCTGGCCGGTGTTGGACTGGAAAACCTCTGCCACCTGGCGCAGCGATGTGTCCAGCGTGTTGCCGGCGGCAAACGGGACCACCACACGCACCGGCTTGTTCGGAAAGGTCTGCGCGGCCACGGTCGCTGCGGCAGCGGTCAGCAGGGCAGCCAGCATGCGAGTCAATGGGGATGTCATGAGTCAAGTCTCCAGCTGTTTGAGGTTTGGATTGGGGTGAGAAAAAGCGGTGCGGCTCGCGGCATCAGACCTGGGCGCACAAGCCGCGCAGCACGCGGGCCACCGCATCGGGGCGTTCGCAGGGCAGCATGTGCCCAGCGCCTTCGATGATCTCGATCTGCGCACCGGGAACCAACGCCGCCAGCTCCTGAGACAGTGGTGGGGGTGTGATGCGGTCCTGTGCGCCGCACAAGACAGCCACCGGCATGCGCAGTGCCGCCAGCGCCGCGCGGTGGTCGGCACGCGCAGCGATGGCGCGGTTTTGTACCACCGCCGTTTCGACGCCAACACCCAGCATCATGTGGCGCAGGCGCCCGGACAGCGCCGCGTCAGCGTTGAACGTGCCAAAGGCCACGATGCCATCGACAACCTTCTCGAAGTTCTTCTGCATCGCGGCGTTGGTGCGCTCACGCACGGCAGCCCCATCGGCGCCTTCCGGACGAGGTGAAGTGGACAGCAAGGCTGCGGCCTGAATGGAGCGCTGCGCCTGCGGCGGCTGTGCCAGCATCTGCTGCACCACATACCCGCCCAGCGAAAAGCCGGCCAACACCACGGGTGTTTGAAGGGGCGCGTCGACCAGCTTCGACCACGCTGCAGCTGCCATCTGGGCAATGGAGGCCTGCACAGGCTGTGCAATGCGCACATCGATGCCCTCGCCCAGCAAAGGCAGAACATCGCGCCACACACTTTCATCATTGAGCATGCCGGGGACCAACAGCAGCATGGCGTTCATGTCACAGCACCCTCGCAGGCGTGTTGCCGACGCAGCTCGCGCTTGAGCACCTTGCCCAGCGGGTTGCGCGGCAATTCGTCCACCAGCACCAGGCGCTCGGGCCACTTGAAGGCTGCCACTTCCTGTTGATCGCGCAAGAAGGCCACCAGCTCCTGCAAGTCCACCGCCTGCTCGGGCTGCGGGACCACCACGGCGCACACCCGCTCGCCCATCACGGGGTCCGGCAGGCCGATCACGGCCGCTTCGCGCACCTTGGGGTGTGCCAGCAGCAAGCCTTCCACCTCTTCGGACGAGATGTTCATGCCGCCACGGATGACGATGTCCTTGTGGCGCCCGGCGAACCGGTAGTACTGCTCCTGCTCACCAGCGATCTCGAACAGGTCGCCGGTGCGGTAGTAGCCCTGCGCGTCAAAGGCGCGTGCGGTCAGTTCGGGGGCCTTGTAGTAGCCGCTGAAGATGGTCGGGCCCTTGAAGCGCAACTCGCCGACCTGGCCAGGGGTGGTGATGTCCCGCCCGCTGTCGATGTCCACCAAGCGCGTGCACACCTTGCGGGCGTTGATGGCCTGCCACTTGAAACCGGGCGCGCCATAGCGCGGAAAATACTGGCTGCGCTGGCGCCGGTCCGGGACGTCCTGTGGCGTGGACGACAGCGCCGCACCTTCGTTGGAGCCAAAGTAGTTCACCACCTCGATGCCGAACTGCTCAGCCAATTGCATCACCAGCCATTCGGCCACCGGCCCGCCGCCAGAGCCGATGCGCTTGAGGCGACCCAGGTTCACGTCCCGCAGGCGCTCGGGCGATTTGAGCAACAGGCTCAGCACCGCAGGCGCTGCCACGGTGTAGTCGGTGGGGTGGTCCCGCAACTGCGCAATGAACACGTCCAGATCGAAGGGGTGGTGGTGGTGCAGCTCGCCCCCCACCAGCAGCCAGGCCGCCAGGCTGGTGGACAGGCCGGCCATGTTGACGAATGGGAAGGGAATCACCATGCGCGCGCCGGCTTGCAGTTGCGCGGCGTCGGCCACCGAATGGCCGACGATCAGCCATTCGTTGTGGTTGCGCGGCACACCCTTGGCGCGGGCCTCGGTGCCGGAAGTCCAGCAGATCGTCACCACGTCATGCGCCGTCAGGCCGATGGCGGTTTCGTGATCCTGCAGCGCCTGCGCGGTCCAGGGCACGGTTGCCGCCAGGGCGTCGTCCAGCGCCTGCACACCGTCTGGCAGCCCGCCGCCGAAGCCCCACACCGGCAGCCGATTGCCAAAGTGCGCGATGAGCCCCTGCGCCAGCGCGTGGTGCCCCACCCGCGCCAGGGTGATGGCCGCCCGCGCACCCGTGGTGGCCACCACGTGGTCTAGCTCATGGCCCCGGTACTGCACCGGCACCGGCGTGACGACGATGCCGCTGCAGGCGCAGGCCAGGTAAAGCGTGTGCAGCAACACGCCGTTGGGCAATTGCACCAGGACGACATCGTCCTTGCGCAAGCCCAAGGCATGCAGCAACGCGGCCATCCGCCCCACCTCCTGCTGCACCTGCGCCCATTCCCACTGGCGCGGCACCTGGTCACACAGGGCGTGCAGGTTGGGCGGGTCGGCCATGGCGACCGCACGGGGTTGGCGCTGGGCGTGCTCGCGCAGCAGGGCACCCAAGGTGCGCTCGCCCCACCAGCCTCGGCTGACGTACTCGTCGATGGTTTCGCGCGGGACGAGGATCATGTGTTCAGCGCCAACGGTCCAGCACGCGCTGGCTGACATACGTGGCGTGAAACCCATGTGGCACGCGGCGCGGCAGCGGCAGGCAGGCCACCGGGCCTTCGGCCATGCGCGCGCCCCGCGCATCAAAGACCAGGATCTCGGAGCGTCGCTCGCCCGGGTTCCAGGCCAGCGTGACCAGGTAACCGTCGTCCTCGGCCTGCGGGTTGTCGCGTGGCGCAAAGCCGGGTTCGTTGTAGAACCAGCGTGGGCCAGCGCTGAAGGCGATGTAGCCGCCGGTCCGCAGGTCGTACTTGACCAGCCCCGGGAATCGCGGCTCTTCGCGCCCCCCCTGCGGAAAGACAATGTGGTACGACCAGCGATTGCGACGCCCCTGGTAGTCGCTGTTGATGACCGGAAACTCGGTGTTCAACACATCGTCCAGCACGCGCTCGCGAGTGCTTCCGGTGCGCAAATCAAAGCGCCATTCGTACAGAAGAAAGTCGCGCTGCCGCTGGTTGATCGTGCGCTCCAGCCGCCGCGCGTCGGGTCGTCCATCGTCGGTGTGGTGCAAGCGGTAGGGCGTGCCCACCATGACGATCTCGTCGCCCTCCTCCCAGGCATTGACGACGTGCAGCATGTAGGCCGGCTTGGCCTCGAACCAGCGGATCTGGTCCGCGGCGCCGTAACGCGGCACCACGGCAAAGCGCGACGGCTGATCGGCATGAAACCGCACCTTGTAGCGGCCCGCAGCCAACGCATCGGCGTCCGGCCGCAGCGGAAAATCGTGGAGGATCGTGAAGTGTTCGGTCACCGCCATGTCGTGAGGCAGGTTCGGGCCGGGCAGCGGCACCTCGATGGCATGGCGTGGCTGGCGATCCGGCCCAATGACACCGTAGCGCATGAAGGGTGCCGTCAGCGCATAGTCGAACCACAACAACTCGCCCGTGTGCTCGTCGGGCCGCGAATGGGCCGAAATGCGCGGCAGCGCGCCGCTGCCCTCGTCGGCACGCCCCCGTGTTTCCAACGTGAGAGGGTCCACCGCATAGGGCAGGCCCGAGCGGTACCACATGGTGATCAAGCGCCCGGCGTGGTATTTCACATCGGTGTTGGACGTGTTCTTCAGCGGCTCGTCCGGGCGGTCGGCACGAAAGGGCTCCTTCAGGCCTTTCCAGAGCGCCTGGCCGGCGGCCTGCTCCTCCTGCAGGGCGGCGGTGCGCACCCAGCGGTTGCGATAGCTCACGCGGCCATGGTCAAACCGCACCGCGTGCAGCATGCCGTCGCCGTCGTAGGCGTGGTAACGCCAGTCGGGCGGATAGAACGCGTTCGGGCCGTTGCGCACATACAGGCCGGCAAAGTCGGTGGGCATCTGGCCGATGACCGGCAAATCCTCGAACACGTCCTCGGAGTGTATGGGCGCGTTGTTGCCATCCAGTGCGGGAATGTCGTGGACCGGCAGATCGACGGGGTTCATGGTTTCGGCTTCCTTCGCTGAACCCAATGTAGGAAGCCCGTATTGATCCCGGTCAAAGATGCTCGATATATCGCTGACAATTTCGATATGTCATCCAAGCATTCCCCAAGTTCGGCGGCTGAACGCTTGCCCGGCCGCCCATCCCGCGTCCCGCGCCAACACGACGAATACGCGGGCGACCGACAGTTCGCCACCACCCTTGCCCGGGGGCTGGAGCTGCTGCGCTGCTTTTCGCCCGAGCGGCCTTTGCTGGGCAACAAGGAACTGGCTTTGCAACTGGCGTTGCCCCATGCAACGATCTCGCGGCTGACCTACACCCTGGTGGCGATGGGCTACCTCAAGCAGGACGCCGATTCGGGCAAGTACCGGCTGGGCGCGGCCGTGGTGTCGCTGGGCTACCCGCTGCTGGAGACCTTTCCCGTTCGCCAGCGTGCGCGCCCCGGCATGCTGGAGCTTGCGCAGCAACTCAAAGGATCCGTGGCGATTGCGCTGCGCGACCGCATCGACATGGTCTGTATCGAGGTCACGCGCTCGGACGCCGCGCGCAGCGGCCATGCCATCGACATCGGCCGCACCTACTCGATGTGCGGTACTGCGGTCGGGCGCGCCTACCTGGCGGCCTGCACACCGGCCGAACGCCAGGCGATCTTCAACCAGATTCAGGTGAAGGCGCCGCAGGAATGGGCCCGCCACCAGGACCGCCTGCTGCGCAGCCTGGAGCTCTATCCCGCGCAGGGTTGCTGCACATCGGTGGGCGAGGTGCTGCCCGACGTGCAGGCGGTGGCCGTGCCGCTGGGCCGCATCGATCGCGGCGAGATTGCGGCCATCAACGTGTCGTTTCAACGGCGCAGCCTGAACGAGCGCTGGCTGGTGGAGGAAGTGGCGCCCAAGCTGTTGGCGCTGGCGCTGGGCTTGGTGTAAGGTGGGGAGGCACGGGCCGCCGAGTGCGAGGCGGAGGCCAACAATTCAGACAAATCAAGGCTTGGCGGGCGTCGAATGGCGCTTGCTTGCTATACAAAAAGAAGTGCTCATTCGGACCCACCCCGAACCTCAAGTCCGGCCCGCGCCTCGGGCGGTTTCGCGGGTGCCGCTCACACGCCAACGGCGCAATGAACCCATCAAGGCGTGCCCACCTCGCCGCCGACCGTAAGATGACGCGAGCGCACGCCACCCAGCGCCAAGGACCAAAGGGACGATGAAACGGGACACTCCTTCGACGATTGCCGATGTCGCGGCCCGCGCGGGCGTCAACGTCTCGACCGCATCGCGCGTGCTGAGATCGGATGTCAATCAGCGCGTTCGAGCCGAAACCCGGGATCGAATCGTGGCTGCGGCCCAGGCGCTGAACTACGAACCCAATCCAACGGCAAGGGCGCTGCGCGGGGCGCGAACCATGTCACTCGGCATCGTGGTCCCCTTGATGGAGAACCCGGTCTATGCCTTGGCGATCCAGGGGGCCGAGCGTGCGGCCTGGCAACGCGGTTACTCGTTGCTGATTGCCCACGAGCACGAGGTGGCAGCCAGCCGGTCGGTCTATCAAGGCCTGGCACGTGCAAACCGTGTCGACGGCCTGATCGTGGCCAGTCTCGACCCTGACGACGACCTGTTGCGGTCGCTGGACCCTAGCGGTGTTCCTTTTGTGCTCTTCAACCGCCGTTCCAGCCGAACGCCCCATTGCGTTGCCGTCGATGGCCGAGAAGCCGTGACGATGGCGGTGAAACACCTGGCAGGCCTCGGCCATCGGCGCATCGCTTACCTGGCTGGGCGCACTGATGACTACAACGGCTCGCAACGCCTGGCAGGCTTTCTGCACGGACTGGCCGTTGCGGGCTTGAAGCATGACCCTGCCTTGCTGGTCACCGGCGAGTACACGCCGATCAGCGGCGCCACCGCAATGGAGCGTTTGTTGGAAAGCAATCCAGTGGCGCCTACTGCGGTCGTCGCAACCTTGGTCGTGGCGGCTGGGGCGTTGCGCTTGATGCACCAGCGTGGCATCGCGGTGCCCAGGGACATCTCGGTGGTTGGGGTGCACGACATGCAGATTGCCGAGATGCTTTCGCCACCCCTGACCACCGTGGCATTGCCTGTTGAGGCCATGGGCCACACTGCGGCCATGGGTGTTATCGATCTCATTGAAGGAAAGCGGACGGTCGTCGGCACCACGCTCGCGCCTTTGGGCCTGGTGGTACGAGCGTCGACAGCCAGGCCAGCCAAGCGGCGCTGAGCAAGTCGATGGGTCTTCAATGGCCAGCAAAAATGGCGGGGCGCCGCGACCGGGCCGCAAACCCCCGCTCAAGAACTGCGCAAAAGTGCAACACCGCAGCGTCTTCAAAGCGTCGCCCGACCACCTGCAGCCCGACCGGCATTCCGTCTGGCGTCCAGCCACAGGGAATGGACGCTGCTGGTTGGCCGGTGAGGTTGAATGGGTACGAAAACGGAGTCCAACGCGCCCAGGAAACAATAGGTGTCGTGTCCGTGCCTGCCGGACCCTCGGCTTCTGCTGCAAAGGCCGGAATCGGCAGCATCGGCAGGACGAGAAGGTCAATGGTCTGGAACGATTCTGCGACTTTGCGGCAAAAGGCAGCGCGGTCCTGCAAGCGCCGCAAGTGATCGCCTGCAGACATGCTGGCAGCGGCGTCCACCAGGCGCACCAGGCCCGGGTCCATCGCCTCGCGCTCAAGCACGCCCAATGCGGGTGTGGTGGCGCCACGCGCCGTCCACAAACCCTCAAAGATCGGCAATGGGTCACCCCAGTCGTGCGGTGGCGCTACCTCAGTCACTGCCGGCATGCGCCGGATTTTTTCGAAAGCCTGCGCCACCACCCGCGCGATCGCCGGGTCAACGGTACGGCCAAACAGGCTCGGTGCCAACGCACACCGCAAGGGCGGAAGGTCGCGGTCCAGGCACTCGACATAGCTCGCGGCTTCGGCCGGCAATGACGCCGGGTCGCGCACGTCGGGGCCCTTCAGCACGTCGAGTGCAAGTGCGCAGTCCTGCACCGTCTGCGTCATGGGGCCGGCGTGTGACAGGTGCTCGGACGTGCTCAATGGCCAGGTGGGCACCCGCCCGAGCGTGGCCTTGAGCGAGAAGATGCCGCAGAACGCTGCGGGAATGCGCAGCGAGCCCCCACCGTCGGAGCCCAGCGAGATGGGCACCGCTCCAGCGGCCACGGCCGCTGCCGATCCGGAGCTGGAGCCCCCGGCGGTCTTGGCCGGGTTCCAGGGGTTGCGCGTCACACCGTACATCGGGGACGTCGAAGACGCCTTCCATCCGTTCTCCGGCGTGGTGTTCTTGCCCACCATCACGGCACCGGCGTCGAGAAGGCGCTGCACCGCAGGCGCGGTTTCCGTCGACACCCATTCGGCAAGGAGTCGCGAG